>NZ_JBEZEV010000001.1:0-109639 GCF_040649055.1 Micromonospora sp. NPDC049060 | reverse complement strand
AACCCTCGCCCACAACCGGCGCGGCCTGGGGGGGCCGGTCCCCTAACCGCTGCGGTTCCCCGTGCGGGGCCCGGCCCCCCCGGCGCGGCCCGCCCCGCCCGGGGCGCGTCCGGCCCCGCCGGCGATCATCGCGATCGCGGCGGACGGTGCCGAACGCGCCCCGCGTGGCGGACGGCTCAGCCGAGGGCGCGCAGCCGGGCGGCGAGGTCGCCGGCGAAGAAGTCGAGGAAGCCGTCCGGGTCGGGGCCGGCGTTCTGCAGCACGACGTGGTCGTAGCCGGCCTCGACGTACGGGCGGACGGCCGCCACGTGCGCCTCCGGGTCCGGCCCGACGGAGAACAGTTCCCGGACGTGCCGCTCCTCGACGTACGCGCTGGCGGCGTCGAAGTTGACCGGGTTCGGCAGTTCGCTCATCACCTTCCAGCCGGTCACCATCCACCGGCTGGTCTCCAGCACCGCGCGTACGGCCTGCTGGTCGTCGGTGGCCCAGGCCATCGGCACCTCGGCGTAGCGGGGACCGTCGCCACCGGCCTGCCGGTAGTGCTCGACGATCGACGCCTTCGGCTCGGTGACGAACAGTCCGTCGCCGAGCTCCGCCGCCATCGTGGCCGAGGACCGGCCGCTCGCGGCGACCGCGATCACCGGTGGGGTCTCCGGCAGGTCGAAGATCCGGGCGTCCTCCAGGTGCAGGTGCTTGCCCTCGAACGAGTGGTAGCCGCCCTGCCAGAGCAGCCGGATGATCTCCAGCGCCTCGCGGAGCCGCTCGTGTCGGCCCCGTACGCTGGGAAAGCCCTGCCCCACCACGTGCTCGTTGAGCCGTTCCCCGGCCCCGACGCCGAGGGTGAACCGGCCGTCGGAGATCAGCGCCAGGGTCGCCGCGGCCTGCGCGATGATCGCCGGGTGGTACCGGACGGTCGGGCAGGTCACCCCCGTCGCGAGGCCGATCCGTTCGGTCTTCGCCGCGACCGCCCCGAGCACGCTCCAGGTGAACGACGAGTGCCCCTGCGTGTCGAGCCACGGGTGGAAGTGGTCGCTCATCTCGACGAAGTCGAAACCAGCCTGCTCGGCCCGGACGGCCTGGCGGATGATCTCCTGCGGTCCGTACCCCTCCGAGGCGAGCTTGTAGCCGATCCTCATGCCGGTGCTCCCGTCCCGTGCGGCGCTGGTGGCGCAACGCCGGTTCCCGTGGCGGGGGTCGACAAACGTCGGGTCGCGCGGGACGCCACCCCCGATGACCCAGCCTCCTAGGACGCCCTACGCGGTGTGGCTGGCGTCGGCAGGAGGGACGGAGTCGGGGAGTCGGCGTGGCGTACCCCGGACACGGCTCGGCCCGCGCCCGAGTGGGCGCGGGCCGGAGGAGTACGTCCTACTTGGACGGCTGGGGCAGTTCGCAGTCGACCTTCGGGTTGGCCCCGATGTAGTTCAGCGGTCCGGCCACGATGGTCACCAGGATCGTGCCGGCCTCGGCGCAGTTCGTGTCGTCGCCGCTGTAGTAGCCGCGCTGCCCGGCGGCGACCGCGCCGATGATCAGCCAGATGACGACCAGGACTCCGAATATCGACGTGCCGCGCATCGCTGCCTCCGCAAAGGTGTGGTGGATCGGGGTGCTGGGCGTTGTACCCAATCGCGATGAACGGCTAACGGTCCCGCCGCCGAGGAACGGCGCGGCGGCCGGCCGGCAGGTGGGCGGGACGGGCCCGCAGGGGCCGATGCGCGGTCATCTCCTCGCGTTTCGGCCCTGAACGCCGACATCGCGGCGCCCCGGGGCTCGGGGCGCCGCGATGTCGGCGACGGCGGATCGGTCGTGCGGCGGTATCCGATCCATCCGGGTACCGCCGTCCGGCGTCGACGGGAAAAGCGGCAGCCGGGGCGGCAAAGGTCAGGCGTCCGCGCCGCCCACCGGGGTCGGCAGGGCGGCGGCCGCCTCCTGCGGGGCGCCGGCGAGCACCTTCGCCTGCTGCGGCCAGGTCGCCAGGCTCGGCGCGGCCCGCAGCCCGGCCGCCCGGATCGTCTCCCGCAGGGCGGCCTCGTCGAGCTCCGCCAGCTGCCGGTACGTCCGGATGCCGGCCGCCTGCAACGCCGCCGCCATCTTCGGGCCCACGCCCTGGATCCGGCGGAAGTCGTCGGCGGCGTCGGAGTCGGTCGCGTCCACCTCGCCGCGCGGCGCCGGCACGACCACCGGCACGGCCGGCGCGTCGGCCGGCGTCGACTCGGGCTCGACGGGTGCGTCGGCGGCCGTGGCCGGCTCGACGGCGGTGGCGGTGGCCGGGGTGGGCTCGACCGCGGTGGCGGCGGCCGGGGCAAGCTCGACCGTGTTGGCGGCGACCGGGGCCGGCTCGACCGGCGTGGGCTCGACCGTGTTGGCGGCGACCGGGGCCGGCTCGACCGGCGTGGCGCGGGTCGGCTCCGGCTCGGCGGGTGCGTCGGCCGGCTCCGGCTCGACGGCGGAGGCGGCCACGGCAGCGGGCTCGGCCACGGGCTCAGCAACGGGCTCAGCCGGGCCGGCCGCGGTGGGGACGGGTGCGGTCTCCGGCTCGGCCGCGGTCACGCTCGTCGGCGCCGCCGAGGTGGCGGGGGCCGGGACGGGCTCCGCGTGGGCGGTGGGAAGGGCTTCCGTGGCGGCGGCCGGGACGGGCTCCGCGTCGGCGCTCGGGGCGGGCTCCTCCGCCGGGCGGCGGTCGACGGGGCCGGTCACCTCGGCGGCCAACGGCAGCACGACCTCGTGCCCCGGCCGTACGTCGGTGGTGGTGCCGGACGGCACGGGGTCGGCGTCGGGCGCCGGCACCGGGTCGCCGGTCAGCGCCATGTCGGCCGGGTCGACGTCGTCGGCCCGGGACGCGTCGGCCGCGACGACCGTGGCCTTCGGGGCGTCGGTGCTGCCCGGGTCGGCGTCGGTCGGGGCGTCGACCCCGGGCGCGGCGGGGACGCGGTCGGCGACCGCCTCCGGCGCGGGGTCCACGGTCACCTCGGGGCGTGCTTCGTCCAGGGTGGCGACGGGCGACGGGTCGACCACCACGGCGGTCATGCCGGCGACCGGGTCACCGTCCACCATGGGCGAGCCGTGGGTGGCGACCGCCGCGTCCCGCCGGCCGCGCCCGAACCAGCCGCCCGCCAGACCCACCAACAGAGCCACGATCAGTATCAGCCAGTGCCCGAAAGACCACGCCACGGCAAACCTCCCTATCGTTCACGTCCGGAAACCCGCGAGAAAAACTCGCCGCAGCTTCGCACACGCCCGACGACGCCGACAGGCAGGACCGGGTGCCCACCGTGGCGGCGGGACGGGTCGCGACGGGCGGTGTCCGCCGGGGCGACGGAGGGTCGCCGAGTCCGCTGGCGGTGGGCGGGCAGGCGGGGACCCCGGCGCCCACTGGCGGCGCCGGGGTCCCGGTCGGACGGTCAGTCCTCCTCGCCCCGGTAGCTGTAGAAGTCGTCGACGAAGCGCCGCGCCAGCCGGGGTACCCGGCTGGTGACGCCGAAGTAGCCCCGCGCGCCGAGCAGCGCGAGCCGGCCGACGACCGGCTTGTACATCCGGTCGTCCCCGCTGGTGCCGCTGCGGTTGAGCGAGTCGGCGACCCGGGCGAACCCGTACGGCACCATCGCGGCCTCGTAGTCGGCCACCGCCTGGAGCAGCGTCTTGTCTCCGGTGGCGGCCAGTCGCAGCTGGCGGCAGAGCAGGGCGGCGTCGCGCAGGGCCGTGTTGGCGCCCACCCCGCGTCCCGGCGTCATCGTGTGGATGGCGTCGCCGAGCAGGGTGACGGTGCTGCTCTTCCAGGGCGGCACCGGCTCGCTGGTGGACACCCTGATGGGCAGGGCGCTGCCCGGGTCGCTGCGGGCGAGCAGTTCACGCAGGTGGGGGTGCCAGTTTCGGGTGAGTCGCAGGGCGAGCAGGACCAGGTCCTCGCCGCGCAACTGCATGACGTCGCTCGGGAAGCGGCGGGCCGTGCTCCAGACGACCAGGTTGATGTTGTCGCGGGTGTTGTCGTGGCGCAGCCCCGGCCAGCCGCGCAGCAGCTCGGCGTCGGCGGGGTCGACGCCGGGCTTGAGCGTGCCGTCGCGGTCCCACTTGAACTCCATCACGTGCAGCACGCCCATCATCCCGCCGGTGCCGAAGATCAGCGAGATGCCCTGTTCGATCCGTTCGGGCAGCAGCCCCCGGGTGTGCGGGGTCAGGGGGATGCGGGTGGCGATGTTGATGGTGCCGGCGTCGCGGGTGACCGCGTGCGGCAGGTACTGGCGGCGTACCGCCGAGTGCGTGCCGTCCGCGGCGACCAGCAGGTCGCCGGTGGCGGTGCTGCCGTCGGCGAAGTGCGCGGTCACTGTCCCGTCGTCGCGTTGGTCGTACCGGGTGAAGGCCTTGTCGAAGTGGACGACGTCCTCCATGCCCGTGAGCAGGACCTGGCGCAGGGTCATCCGGGCGACGGACCGTTCGGTGTTCACCGGGTCGGTGTCGGGCCGGAGCGTGAACGAGGCCGTGCGCCGCATGCCCTGGGTGATGACGTTGAAGTAGCGGGGGGAACGGGCGCAGGTGGCGAGGTAGACGTCGAACAGGGTGGGCGGCAGGCACTCGCGCAGCGCGCGACTGCCGGTCGGCCCGATGCCGACCCGGTAGCCGAGCAGCCCTTCGCCGCGGGTGCGGTACCGCTCGTAGACGGCGACGCTGATGCCGGCACGGCGCAGGCCGTGCGCCAGGCACAGCCCGCCCGTGCCGGCCCCGACGATCAGGACGTGGGGTGGTCTGGACGACATGGCGACCGCCCCCGTTCAGCCGGCCGGGTGCGCCGCCGCGTCCGCGGCGTCCCACCGGTAGAAGCAGCCCGCGATCGCGTCGCGCGGCGAGCGCCAGGTCGGCAGGTACGGCGTGGTGTGCGCGGAGAGCCGCTCGTTGACCTGGCGGTAGAGCGGGTGGTTGCGGGCCTCGGCCAGCGCGTCCGGGGCCACGTCGGCGGTCTCCATCAGGTGTACGCACAGGTCGTGCAGGCAGTACAGGGACCGGTGACGGACCCCGGTGAGGGCGGGTAGTTCGGTCGCGTCGGACTCGGCGAAGATCTGCGCCACCCGCCCCTCCGCGCCCGGGATGATCCTGCTGACGATCAGTAGACGGCTCATGGGACCCCTCTCGCCGGTGGCGCTCCGCGACCGTGTCGCAGACCACGGACTGTTGTGCGGCCACCGTGCCCCGGCGACTGTCACCTGTCCGTCACTCGCCCCGCCGCGCCGGTGACGCCGTCTCAGCGCGCGCGGGGCGCGATCCGGTTGGACGGCGGCCGGCGGGGCCCGGCCGGGGCGGTACGGGTGGCCTCGCGGATCGGCGCGAGGGTGTCGTCGAGTAGTGCTGTCATCGCCGCCGAGGGCTCCAGCCGCAGTTCCCGCAGCAGCAGGTCGCGGTAGACGTAGAAGGCGTGCACGGCCTCGAAGGCGTTGCCCTCGGCGAGGTGGATGCGGACCACCAGCCGGTGCGGCGTCTCGCGTAGGGGTTCGGCGGCCATCGCCTCCAACGCGGCTTCGAGCGCCGCGCCGTGGCGGCCCGCCGACAGGTGCTGGCCGGCCAGTTCCTCCAGCATGTGCAGGCGCAGCTGGCGCAGCCGCTCCCGGTCGGTCAGCACCCAGTCGTCGTACCAGCCGGGGAGCAGGTCGTGGCGGCCGGCGGCGAGCGCGGCGGCGGCGCAGGGGTCGTCGCCGTCGCGTACCCGCGCGGCCGTGCCGACGAGCGCGTCGACGTCGACCCGGACGGCCGGGCCGAGGGCGACCGTGTCGCCGGAGGTGGTGATCGGGCAGCAGGGGTCTTGGCGCAGCCGCCACAGCGCGGTCCGCAGGGACGACAGCGCGCGGTCCTCGGGCGCGTCCGGCCAGAGCAGGCCGGCCAGGTTGCTGCGGGTGGCGCCGGGGCGCAGCCCGATCAGGGCGATGACGCGTTGCAGGCCGCGCGGCACCACGACCGGGGCGTCGCCGTGCAGCAGCCGGAACCCGCCGAGCAGGTGCAGGGAGATCTCGGCGTCGGCCCGGCAATCGGTGGTCGGCGTCGATCGATCAGCGGCCACGGCGGCACCCCCTGCGGAACGCTCGTCCCGACTCGTCTGCTGTCCCCGGCGCGGCTGCCCATGACCCCACTGTCGGATCGCTCCGCCGCGGCACGGCGTCGCACGCCGCGGCCGCCGGGCTGACCGTGACGAAGATTATCAATTGTGGTCACTCTCGGTCAATGTCTTGTCCGGGATGGCGCTTGCCTGCCGGCGTCCACGAGAACCCTTCCGAACTGCGGATAGTCCACACCGGATGATCGGTGCCGCACAGCGGGTACACAGCTGGCGTCAACGCAGCGTCACGGAAGCTGCGTCGCCGCTCGGCGGTCGCCGGTGACGCCGCCGTGACGCCGGGGGCCGGATCGTGTCGCCAGTCGTCCGGCTAGGCCGGTGCCGTCGTCACCGACGCCCGATGCCGTGGAGGGAGGCCCATGGACCGTTCGCTGATCGTCGCGAAGGTGGTGCCGAGCGCCGAGGCGCGTGTCGCCGAGATCTTCGCCGATTCCGACGCGACCGAACTGCCGCGCCTGGTCGGGGTCCGGCACCGGTCGCTCTACCGACTCGGTGACCTGTACGTGCACCTGCTGGAGACGGAGTCGCCGGGCGGGGCAGCGGTCGAGGCGGCCCGGGGACACCCCGAGTTCGCCAGGGTCAGTGCCCGGTTGCAGCCGTACGTGTCGCCGTACCTGCCGACGTGGCGGGAGCCGCGTGACGCGATGGCCCGCTGCTTCTACCGCTTCGACGCCGCGCCCGTCGGGCGGTCGTCGTGACCGCCACCGCGCCCCGCGAGGGGCAACTCTGGTCCCGCTGCGGTGGCTGCGCCACCCTGCTCTACCGCAAGCGGCTGCGGCGCAACCTCGACGTCTGCCCCGAGTGCGGGGCGCACGCCCGGGTCGACGCGCCCGAGCGGCTGCTCCAGATCGTCGACCCGGGGTCGTTCACCGCCCTGCCGGAGCGGCCGGCCGAGGTCGACCCGATCGGCTTCGTCGACCTGCTGCCGTACCCGCACCGGCTCACCGCCGCGCGGGCCGGCACCGGGCTGCCCGAGGCGGTCGTCTGCGGCACCGCCACCGTCGGGCGGCAGCCGTGCGTGCTCGCCGTGATGGACTTCCGGTTCCTCGGCGGCAGCCTGGGCTGCGTCGTGGGGGAGCTGATCACCCTGGCGGCCGAGCGGGCCCTCGCCGACGGGGTCCCGCTGGTCCTCGTCACCGCCTCCGGCGGGGCGCGGATGCAGGAGGGCGCCCTGTCGCTGATGCAGATGGCCACGGTCAGCCAGGCGATCGCCGCGCTGCGGGAGGCCGGCCTGCTCACCGTCAGCGTGCTCACCGACCCGACGTACGGGGGCGTGGCCGCCTCGTTCGCCACCAACACCGACGTGGTGCTCGCCGAGAGCGGCGCGCGGATGGGCTTCGCCGGCCCCCGGGTGATCCGGCAGGTCACCGGCCGGGACCTGCCGGAGGGCTTCCAGACCGCCGACTTCCTGCTGCGGCACGGCCAGGTCGACATGGTGGTGCCCCGGCACGCCCTGCGGGGCCGGCTGGTGGCGCTGCTCGTCGCCGCGCGGGCCGGGCGGCGGCCGGCGGCGCGTCCCGGCGTACCCCGGCAGGAGCCGTCGCCGCTGGTGGCGCGCCCGGCCGGCGGTGCCGCCGCGACGACGGCGCCGGGCCCGGGCGGCGACGCCTGGGAGACGGTACGGCTGGCCCGGCACCCGGGTCGCCCGACCACGCTGGACTACCTCGAGACGGCGTTCGACGGCTTCGTCGAGCTGCACGGCGACCGGCTCGGCGCGGACTGCCCCGCCGTGGTGGGCGGGCTGGCCCGGCTCGACGGGCGACCGGTCATGGTCATCGGCCACCAGAAGGGACACACCACCGCCGAGCTGGTCGGGCGCAACTTCGGCATGGCCAGCCCGGCGGGGCACCGCAAGGCGCTGCGGCTGATGCGTCTCGCCGCCCGCCTCGGCCTGCCGGTGGTCACCCTCGTCGACACCCCCGGGGCGGATCCCGGCGTGCGGGCCGAGGAACAGGGCCAGGCGGCGGCCATCGCGGAGAACATCCTCGCCCTGACCGTGCTGCCCACCCCCGTCGTCGCCGTGATCACCGGCGAGGGCGGCAGCGGCGGTGCGCTGGCGCTCGCGGTGGCCGACCGGGTGCTCATGCTCCAGCACGCCGTCTACTCCGTGATCAGCCCGGAGGGCTGCGCGGCGATCCTCTGGCCGGACCGGGGCGCCGCGCCGCAGGCGGCCCGCGCGCTGCGGCTCACCGCCCCCGACCTGTGCCGGCTCGGGATCGTCGACGACCTCGTCCCCGAGCCGGCCCCGGCCGCCCACCACGACCCGCAGGCCGCCGCCCGGGCGCTGCGCGAGGCGGCGCTGGCGCACCTGCTGCCGCTGCTCGACGTGCCGCCCGCGACGCTGGTCCGCCGCCGGCGGCAGCGCTTCCGGCGCTTCGGCGCCGCCCGCCTCGGCGCCCGGGCGGGTGCCCGGTGAGCGCCGGCGCGATCCGGGCCGCCGTGCCGCCGGCATCCGGGCCGGCGGCGGTCGTCGCGGTGCCGGCACCCGGCACCCGGACGGCCCCCGACGCCCACCCGACGCCGCGGACGCACCCCACGCCCGGCCCGCATCCCGCGCCCGACGCGGACCGCTCGCCCGACGCGGGCCGGTTGCCCGACGCGGCGCGGTCGCCCGACGTCGAGCGGGCCGCCGGCCCGGTGCCCGCACCTCCTCCGCAGCCGTCGCCCGGCGTCGCGCGGGCGTCCGGCCTGGAGGCGGCGTCGGACTCGGAGGCGGCGTCCGGCGTGGAGGCGGCGTCGGGCGCGGAGGTGGGGCAGCAGGTGGACAGCGTGCTCACCGGGCTGCGGCGGCACGCCCGGCACCTGGCGGCCGAGCTGCCCGGCCCGCTGCGGCGGATCAGGCTGCGCGGCGGCGACACGGTGCTGGAGGTGGAGTGGCACGCCGCCCCGGCCGGGACCGCCCACGCCGCCGCCACGGCGAGCCCGGCACCCCCGCCGACCGCCGCGCCGCCGCAGGGGTACGCCGTGCGGTCGCCCATCGTCGGCACGTTCTACCGCGCGCCGGAGCCGGGCGCCGCGCCCTTCGTCGCCGTCGGCGACCTGGTCCGTCCCGGGCAGGTCGTCGGCATCGTCGAGGCGATGAAGCTGATGAACGAGGTGACCTCCGACCGGGGTGGCCGGGTCGTCGAGGTCCTTGCCGCCGACGGCCACCCGGTCGAGTACGACCAGCCGCTGGTCGCGCTGGACCCGGCGTGAGGGGCAGGACGCGATGTTCGAGAAGGTCCTGATCGCCAACCGGGGGGAGATCGCCCTGCGGGTGCTGCGCGCCTGCCGCGAGCTGGGCGTGCGTACGGCGGTGGTCTACTCCACCGCGGACGCCGACTCCGCCGCCGTGCGCCTGGCCGACGAGGCCGTACGGATCGGGCCGGCGGCCAGCCGGCGCAGCTACCTCAACGCCGCCGCGATCGTGGAGGCGGCCCGGCAGGTGGGGGCGCAGGCGGTGCACCCCGGCTACGGGTTCCTCTCCGAGGACGCCGACTTCGCGGAGATCTGCGCCGACAACGGCCTGGTCTTCATCGGCCCGCCGCCGGAGGTGATGTCCGTGCTGGCCGACAAGTCCTCGGCGCGGGCGCTGATGCGCCGGGCCGGGCTGCCCCTGCCGCCGGGCAGCGTCGCGCCGGTGCCCACCGCCGCCGCGGCGGCGGAGGTGGCCGCCGAGGTGGGCTACCCGGTGATCGTCAAGGCGGCGGCCGGCGGCGGGGGCAGGGGCATGACGGTGGTCGCCACCCCGGCCGAACTGCCCCGGGCGTACGCGCGGACCCGGGCCGCCGCCCAGGCCGCCTTCGGCGACGACCGGGTGTACGTGGAGCGGTACCTGACCGGTGCCCGGCACGTCGAGGTGCAGCTGCTGTGCGACTCCCACGGCAACGGCGTGCACCTGGGCACCCGGGACTGTTCGGTGCAGCGCCGCCACCAGAAGCTGGTGGAGGAGGCGCCCGCCCCGGCGCTGTCGGCCGGCACCGGGGAGGCCATCGCGGAGTGCGCCCTGCGCGGCGCCCTGCACGCCGGCTTCACCGGCGCCGGCACCGTGGAGTTCCTCGTCGACTCCGACGAGCGGTTCCACTTCCTGGAGATCAACTGCCGGATCCAGGTCGAGCATCCCGTCACCGAGATGATCACCGGGATCGACCTGGTGCACGAGCAGCTGCACATCGCCTCGGGGGTGCCGCTGCGCTGGCGGCAGGAGGACGTCCGGTTCCACGGGGTCGCCATCGAGTGCCGGGTCAACGTGGAGGACCCGGACCGCGGCTTCGCGCCGACGCCCGGCCGGCTGGAGCGCTTCGTCCCGCCCGGCGGCCCGTTCACCCGGGTCGACACGCACGGCCACGCCGGCTACCTGTTCGGCCCGCACTACGACTCCCTGCTGGCCAAGGTGGCGGTCTGGGCGCCGGACCGGGAGCTCGCGCTCAACCGGCTGGAACGCGCCCTCGACGAGTTCGACATCGCCGGCCCCGGGGTCCGCACCACCATCCCGTTCGCCCGGCGGGTGCTCGACGACGCCGGGTTCCGCAAGGGCCGCTACTCCACCGGCCTGGTCGAGCAGTTGCTCGCCGGCCCGCCCGACGCACACCACAGGAGGCTCCGATGACCGTCACCCATGGCCGTCCGCTGACCGCCGAGATCACCGACATCCTGGTGGCCAACTGCGGGCTGGACGCCGACGCCGCCGCCCGCGCCCCGGCCGCGTCCCTGGAGGAACTCGGCATGGACTCGCTGGCGCTGCTCGAACTCTCCGCCGTGGTCGCCGACCGGTGGCAGGTGCAGATCCCCGAACAGGCCGGGCAGCTCAGCATCGCGGGCGTCGCCGAGCTGGTCGCCCGCGACGCCGATCAGCCCGGACACACGGAGAACAGCGTGCTCATCGCCGCGCCGCTGCCGCTGGTGTGGGACGTCACCAACGACGTCGCCAACTGGCCGCAGCTGTTCACCGAGTACGCCCGCGCGGACATCCTGCACCGCGACGGCGACACGGTGCGGTTCCGGCTCACCATGCACCCCGACGAGAACGGCACGGTGTGGAGCTGGGTCAGCGAACGTACCGCCGACCCGGTCAGCAGGCAGGTCGACGCCCGGCGGGTGGAGACCGGGCCGTTCGAGTACATGCGGATCCACTGGCGCTACACCGAGGAGCCCGGCGGAACCCGGATGACCTGGGTGCAGCACTTCGCGATGAAGCCCACCGCGCCGGTGGACGACGCGGGCATGACCGACCGGATCAACGCCAACAGCGCGGTGCAGCTCGCCGTCATCAAGGAGAAGATCGAGCGACTCGCCGGCACCGACCGGGCGACGGGAGCCGGCGATGAGTGAGCGGACCCTGCGGCTGGTCGCCGCCGCCGACGTCGCGCCCGACGGCCGCCGCGGCGGCGAGTTGCGGGTGCTGCTCGGCCCCAAGACCGTCGGCAGCACCTCGGGTTTCATGGGGGTGGCGACGCTGCGCCCGGGGGAGCGGATCGCCGAGCACTACCACCCCTACAGCGAGGAGTTCCTCTACGTCGCCCGCGGCACGATCACCGTCGACCTGGACGACGAGCCGGTGCCGCTGGCCGCCGGAGAGGCGCTGTTCGTGCCGCGCAACGTCCGGCACCGACTGCGCAACACCGGGGACGAGCCGGCCGAGGTGGTCTTCCACCTCGGACCGCTGGCGCCCCGCCCCGAACTCGGTCACGTCGACACCGAACTGGTCGAACAGCGAGGCGGATCGTGAGCGTGAGGAGTGAGCCGGGGTTGCGAGCCCCGCAGTCGCGAACCGAGGTGGCGCCGTGAGCGTGAGGAGTGAGCCGGGGTTGCGAGCCCCGCAGTCGCGAACCGAGGTGGCGCCGTGAGCGGGCGCCGCACGGTGGTGACCGGCGTCGGGGTGGTCGCCCCCGGCGGCGCCAGCCGGGACCGGTTCTGGAAGACCATCACCGAGGGGCGTACGGCGACCCGGCGGATCACCTTCTTCGATCCGTCGGCCTTCCGTTCCCAGATCGCCGCCGAGTGCGACTTCGACCCGGTCGCCGCCGGCCTCACCGGAGACGAGCTGCGGCGCGCCGACCGGTACGTGCAGTTCGCCCTCGCCTGCGCCGCCGAAGCCGTCGCCGACGCCGGTCTGGAGCTCACCGACGCCGAGCGGGACCGCACCGGCGTGGTGCTCGGCACCGCCGTCGGCGGCACCACCGCCCTGGAGCAGGAGTACGTCACGGTCAGCGACACCGGCCGCCGGTGGCTGGTCGACGCCGGGCGCGGCGGCCCGTACCTCTATCAGGCGCTCGTGCCCAGCAGCCTCGCCGCGGACGTGGCGTGCCGGCACGGGCTGCACGGCCCCGCGCAGGTGGTCTCCACCGGCTGCACCTCCGGCATCGACGCGATCGGGTACGCCCACCAGCTCATCGCCGACGGCGAGGCCGACGTCGTGCTGGCCGGGGCCGCCGACTCGCCGATCTCGCCGGTCACCGTCGCCTCGTTCGACGCGATCAAGGCGACCAGCCCGGACAACGACGACCCGGCGCACGCCTCCCGCCCGTTCGACGCCGACCGGCACGGCTTCGTCCTCGCCGAGGGGGCGGCGGTGCTGGTGCTGGAGGAGGTCGGGCACGCCGCGCGCCGCGGCGCGCACGTCTACTGCGAGGTGGCCGGCTACGCCAGCCGCAGCAACGGCTACCACATGACGGGGCTGCGGCCCGACGGGCTGGAGATGGGGCTTGCCATCTCGGCCGCGCTGAAGCAGGGCCGCATCGCCCCCGAGCAGGTCTCCTACATCAGCGCCCACGGCTCGGGCACCCGACAGAACGACCGGCACGAGACCGCCGCGTTCAAGCGGGCGCTGGGTCAGGCCGCGTACGGGGTGCCGATCAGCTCGATCAAGTCGATGGTCGGGCACTCGCTCGGCGCGATCGGCTCGATCGAGATGGCCGCGTGCGCGCTGGCCGTGGAGTACGGCGTGGTGCCGCCGACGGCCAACTGGAGCACCCGCGACCCGGAGTGCGACCTGGACTACGTCCCGAACGAGGCGCGGGAGCTGCCGGTCGACGTGGCGCTCTCGGTGGGCAGCGGGTTCGGCGGCTTCCAGTCGGCGATGGTGTTCCGCCGGCTGCCCGGGCGGGTGCTGCCGTGACCGCGCGGGCCGTGGTGACCGGCATCGGCGTCGTCGCGCCCAGCGGGATCGGTGTGGACGCGCACTGGCGTACCGTGCTCGCCGGCACCCGCCGCACCGGGCCGATCACGCTCTTCGATCCCGCCGGCTACCCCACCCGCCACGGCGGGGAGGTGCCCGGCTTCGACGCCGCCGCGTACGCCGACAACCGCCGGCTGGTGCAGACCGACCGGTGGACGCACCTCGGCTTCGCCGCCACCGGGCTGGCACTGGCCGACGCCGGCCTGCCCGAGCGGGCCCCCGACCCGTACGGCTACGCCGTCACGCTGGCCAGCTCGTCGGGCGGGAACCTGTTCGGGCAGCGGGAGCTGCAACGGCTCTGGGGCGGGCCGTCGCGCACCGTCGGGGCGTACCAGTCGATCGCCTGGTTCTACGCGGCCAGCGTCGGGCAGCTCTCCATCCACCACCAGTTCAAGGGTCCGTCCGGGGTGCTGGTCGCCGAGACCGCCGGCGGGCTGGACAGCCTGGCGCACGCCGCGCGGGCCGTACGCCGGGGCACGCCCGTGGTGATCGCCGGGGCGACCGAGTGCCCGCTGAGCCCGTACGCCCTGGCCTGCCAGCTCCGCTCCGGCCTGCTGAGCGACGTGGCCGACCCGGAGCGGGCCTACCGGCCGTTCGACGCCGCGGCCAGCGGCTACCTGCCCGCCGAGGGCGGCGCGGTGTTCGTGGTGGAGGAGCTGGGCCACGCGCTGTCCCGGGGCGCCCGCGTGTACGGCGAGGTTACCGGTTGGGGCGCCACCCACGACGCCGTCCACACCGGACCAGACACCGTCGGCGACCCGATCCAGTACGCCCGCGCCATGCGGCTGGCCCTGGACCGGGCCGGCGTCGGGGCGGAGACGGTCGACGTGGTGCTGCCCGACGCGCTCGGCGTGCCCCGCTACGACCGCAGCGAGGCCGTGGCGCTCCGCGCCGTCTTCGGCGACCGGCCGCCCCCGGTCAGCACCCAGAAGCCGCTGACCGGCCGCGCGCACCAGGGCGGCTCGGCGCTGGACGTGGCCACCGCGTTGCTCGCGTTCGGCCACGACACGCTGCCGGCCTCCGCCGGCCCGGACGAGGTGGCCGAGGGCTGTGAGCTGGACTTCCTGCGGGAACACCGGCGACCGCGCAGCCGCCTGGCGCTGGTCTGCGCCCGCGGCTTCGACGGTTTCAACAGCGCGCTGGTCCTGCGTGGGGCCGCGCCGCAGAGGGGAGTGACGCCGTGAGCGAGCAGGTCACCGGTACGACGCCCGTCGGGTCCCGGGTCGGGGCGCAGCGGACAGCCGACGCGAGCGGGCAACGGGCTCGGGTGGTGTTCCTGGTACGGGTACCACAGGAGCGTACGGAGGCGTTCCTGGCCGCGTACGAGGCGGTCCGGCACCTGGTGGCCGGGGGCGTCGCGGGGCACCTCGTCGACCAGGTCTGCCGGTCGTCGGCCGACCCGGAGCAGTGGCTGATCACCAGCGAGTGGGTGAGCCTGGCCGACTTCGAGGCGTGGGAACGCAGCCCGGAGCACCGGGACCTGGTCCGGCCGATGCGGGAGTGCTTCACCGACGCCCGGTCGCTGCGCTTCCTCATCCACGCCCAGACCCCCGCCACGTCCCGGACCTGAGCCCCGCCTCGGCTGTTCCGCCCCCTCGCCGGCTGCCCTCGCCCGCCAGCGACACGGTGGGCTGTTCATCCGCTGACCGCAGGGCACGAGTGGAACACCATGGGTGTCACCGGCCGTCGTTGACACCCATGGTGTTCCACTCGTGCGGTGGCCTGCGGTGCGTCGCCCGGCACACGTCGCTCCTGGCGCTGTCCATGGCGCAGCACGCGCGTGTCTGCCGTCACCGACGCCGCCCGCGATGCGCTCCAGGCCTGACGGCAGGCAGGCCCGTCCGGCCCGTGTGGCCGTCCCCGCTCCGACTCGCTCCGCGCGGCCGTACCGACGCGTTCGAAGAGCACCATCGGCCGTCCGGTGGGCGTGCCGCGCCGTACGCACGACGGGTCATCCGGCGGATACCCTCAGTCGACGTACACGCCCGATACTGCCCGCCGAACCGGTCGTGGGCAATCCGGCCGGCCGCCCTTTCTGATCTAGCCATTTGCATCTAGCTATACATCCGGACGGCGTCGTAAAGTTCCCCGCAGCACCCCGACAGGCACACCTTATGGGCGGTTCCGCCCTAATTGAGGCTGGGCGGTGAACGGTAGTGGCGACGGGAAATCCTGCGGCGACAGACCCGCTCTGGGTTGACGAAATTCTGCTCGAAGGCCGTTCGACCGACATTTGTCTCCGACTTCCCGAACCGGTCGACCGGGGCACCCTGCGGCGGCTGGTGGCCGACGCGCAGGCCCGCCTCGGCGCCGCCGGACTGCGCCCCGGGGGCGCCGTCGCGCTGCGGCTGCCGCCCTCGCTGGCGTACGTGGTGAACCTGCTGGCCACCTGGCGCAGCGGGGCGCAGGCGATCCTGCTCGACCACCGGCTCACCGACCACGAGGTCGACCGGGCACTCGCGCGGCTCACCCCGCAGGTGGTCGTGGCCCCGGTCCGCACCGGCGGCGGCGGACTGCGGATCTTCGTCGACGTCACGGAGGGCGTCACCGCGTACGCCGACCGCCCGGCGGTCAGCGGGCACGCGGTGATCCAGCTCAGCTCCGGCTCCACCGGACCGTCCAAAGTGATTGGTCGTACCGCCGACGACCTGGTCGCCGAGGTGCGCCGCTACACCCGCATCGACGGGGTGGCGCTGCCCGGCGAGCGGATCGTCCTGCTGCCCTCGATGGTGCACGTGCTCGGCCTGGTCGGTGGCCTGCTCTACGGCCTGCACGCCGGCGTCGAGCTGGTGCCGCCGGAGCGGCTCGCCGGCGACGCGGTGCTGGCCGCGATCGCGGCCGACGGCTCGCCGGCCACGGTGCTCGGCGTGCCGTTCCACATCGGACTGCTCGCCTCCACCCGCGCCACCGGGCCGCTGCCGCAGTTCAAGCGGATGACCACCGGCGGCGAGCTGGTGCCGGCCGCCGTGGTCCGTGCCTTCACCGACCGGTACGGCGTGCCGCTGGGCAACATGTACGGGATGACCGAGGTCGGCGTCATCGGCACCGACCTGCACGGCCGGCACCGCCCCTCCATCGCCCCGGCGCCCGGCGTCGAGGTCCGCGAGGTCGACGGCGAGCTGTGGGTGAGCTGCCCCGCGTCGCCGTACGTCGGGCCGAGCGACCCCACCCGCTGGGCCGACGGCTGGCTGCGCACCCGCGACGCCGGCGTCGTGCACCCGGACACCGGCCTGGTCACCGTTCGCGGGCGGCTCGACTCGCAGGTCTCCGTCGGCGGTCTGAAGGTCGACCTGACGGAGGTGGAGGCGACCGTCGCCGGGTTGGCCGGCGTCGCCGCCGCCGTGGTCGTCTTCGACGGCGGCATCACCGCCTACGTGCAGCCGGACGGGCCGCTGTCGGAGGAGGTGCTCGACAAGCTGATCGCCGAGCGGCTGGCCGGCTACAAGCGCCCCCGCACCCTGCGCCTGGTGGATCAGCTGCCGCGTACCACCACCGGCAAGCTGGTCCGTTCGACCGACGCGCTGCGGGCGGCCGCCACGTGAGCGCGGCACCGCGCGGCCCCGACGGCCCCGTCCGATCCGACCGGCACCGCCTGGACCAGCAGCGCCCCGACCGACACCACATGGAGCGGCACCGCCTCGTCGGCGACCACCGCGACCGCCAGGACCAGGCCCCCGCCCACGCGGGGATGCCCGACGCGCAGGCGCCTGCCGCCGAGCGCCGATCGCAGCGCCCCGTCGAGGGCCTCGGGCACCGGCCGCCACGCGCCTTCGAAGGTGCCGGTCTCCGGCCGCAGCGCCCCGTCGGGGGCAGCGGTCCCCGGTCGCAGCGCGCCGTCGGGGTCGTCCGGCACCGGCATGAGCCGACGCAGACCGCCGCCGCGCAGCCCCGTCCCGAGCGCCTTGCCCACGGCCTCCTTCGCCGTCCACAGCCGCAGGAAGTCGCGGGACCGCCCGCCGGCGTCGCGCCCCGCCAGCCACGCCGCCTCGGCCGGGGCGAACCACCGCCCGGCCAGCGCCAGCGCGGGCAGCGGACGGCACCACTCCACGTCGATCCCCACCGGGCCGGCCGCCCGGGCGGCGACCGCGACCACCCCGTCGGCCCGGCTGACGCTGACCGGAAGCTCCACCCGGGCCCCCGCGCCGGGCACCGTGACCAGCGGACGTCCGTCGCGGCCGTGCTCCACCACGATCTCCGCCTCCGCGCGGCCGAGCAGCGCGGCACCCGCGCGCCGCAACAACCGCCCGGCCGGGACCGGCCGACCGCCGACGCCCCGACCGATCCACACGTACGCGGTGTCCCGACCGGGCACCGGTAACTGGCTCACGGAAAGAGGTTAACCATGCGACCCGAGATCCGCGCCTTCGTCGTCGAGCAGCTCGAGGACATGAACTACGACGTCGAGGGCCTCGACGACGAGACGACCCTCGGCCCGTCCGGGGTGGACCTGGAGTCGTTGGCCCTCGCCGACCTCGCCGTACGCGTCGAGGACCGCTACGGCCTGAAGTTCGCCGACGACGAGTCCGAGAAGCTGGCCCTGATGACGGTCGGCGAGTTCACCACGATGGTCGCCGACCGGGTCGCCGGGGCGACGAGCGACGACTCCTGATGGCCGGTCAGCCCGACCTGGAACGGGCCGACCTGGTGACCATGCTCGCCGACCTGGCCGGTAAGCCGGCCGCCGAGGTCGGCGACCGGATCGGCTCCATGGAGCTGGCCTGGCTGGTGCACCTCGTCGAGCAGCGCCTCGACCGGCGCCTCGACCTCACCGACGACCAGCTCGCCGGGATCCGTACCGTCGACGACGCCCTGGCGGTCTTCCGGGCGTCCCTGGCGGCTGCGACCCCGCCGCACACCTCGCCCGATCCGATGACCGCCGCCGCCGATGGCTGAACCGGCGACCGTCCAGCTCACCGGCGTCCACGCGACCAGCGCGCTCGGCAGGGGAGCCGACGCGCAGCTCGCCGGCGTGCTGGCAGGCGTACCGACGTTCCGGCCGGTGGACCGCTTCGACACCGCACCCCGCCGGGTGGACGCCGCCGCCGTCCTGTCCGACGCCGGTGACCTGGCCGACGAGCTCGCCGAGGCGGTCGACGCGGCCTGCCGGGACTCCGGGCTCGACGCCGGTCGTCGGGCCGGCACCGCCCTGCTGCTGGCCGTGCACGGCGGCGCGCACGTGCCGGCGCTCACCACCGCGCTGGCCGCCCGGACGGGACTCACCGGCCCGGCCCGGGCGTACACCACCGCCTGTGTCTCGGCCAGCAGCGCGGTCGCCGACGCCGCCGCCCTGATCCGTCGGGGCGACGTCACCCGGGCGGTGGTGGCCGCCGGCTACCTGGTCGAGCCGGACCAGTACGCGCTCTTCGACGCCGGTCGCGCCCTCGCCACCGACGGCGCGGTGCGCCCGTTCAGCGCCGGCCGCACCGGGCTGCTGCTCGGCGACGGCATCGCCGCGGTGGTGCTGGAGTCGCGGGCCGCCGCCCGGGGCGCGGTCGCCGACCTGCTCGGCTGGGGCCGGGCCGGGGACGCGTTCCACCCGTGCCAGCCGGAGCCGGGCGGGCGGGGCCTGGCCCGGGCGATCACCGCAGCGCTGCGCCGGGCCGGACTCCCGGCGGAGGCGATCGGGTACGTCAACGCCAACGCCACCGGCACCGGCCACAGCGACGCCGCCGAGGCGGCGGCCCTGCGCACCGCGCTCGGCGCGGCGGCGGCACGCGTCCCGGTCAGCTCCACCAAGGCGCTGCACGGGCACGCCCTGGAGGCCTCCGGCCTGCTGGAACTGGTGGTGACGGTGCTCGCCCTGCGGCACGGGAAGCTGCCCGTCAACGCCGGCTGGCTCGGCCCCGACCCGGCCTGCCCGCTGGACGTCGTCCGCGACGCGCCCCGACCCGCCGCCACCGGGTACGCGCTGAGCCTCAACGCCGCCTTCGGTGGCGCCAACACGGCGCTGCTTGTGGGTGCGGCATGAGCGGCACCGCGCAGCACCCCGCCGGCCGACTGACCGTGCTGGCCGAGGCGGCCTGGCCCGAGCCGGGCGACGGGGCACCGCCGCCGGTGCCCGGGTACGTGCACTCCAGTTTCCCGCCCCTCGTCGCGGCCGTGGCCGAGCGCTGCCTGACCCGGGCGTACGGCCGGCGGCCGGCACCCGACGGCGAACGGACCGCGGTCGTGCTGGTCAGCGCGGCCGGGGACCGGGCCAGCGCGGCGCACGTGCGCGCCACGGTCGCCGCCGGCGGCCGGCCCGGGCCGCTGTTCTTCTTCCAGTCGGTGCCCAACAGCGTGGCCGGGCACGTGGCCGCCCGGTGGGGCCTCGGCGGGCCGGTGCTCTGCCTCGCGCCGACCGGCGACCCGCGCGCCGAGGGCACCGCCGAGGCCGAACTGCTGCTGCACGACGGCGACGCCGACCGGGCGTTGCTGGTCCTGATCGAACAGGCATCCGTCGACGGCGGTGCGCGGGACGCGGGCGGACAGCCCGGAGCCCGAGCCGTCGCGGTGCTGCTGGGGGGAGGAGACGCACCATGAGGAAGAGGGGACTGCGCGGGGCGCTGGCCGCCGACGAGCGGATCGGCGCCGGCAACGTGCTGGCCCGGGTGCTGGCGCACGGCGCCGACCCGGACGGGCCGGGCCTCACCTTCGACACCGCCGTGGACGGCCACCCGGCCGGGCGGGCGTTCACGCTGGGCCGGCTCGACGAGCGGGTCGCCGCCCGCGCCGCCTGGCTGCACGAGCGGGGGATCAAGCCCCGCGACCCGGTCGCCGTGTGGGCCACCGCCGCCGCCGACATGGTGCTCAGCTACCTCGCGCTGACCCGGCTCGGCGCGATCCCGGCGCTGATGAACGGCGGGCTGCGCCCCGAGATCGCCGCCGAGTACATCCGCCGGCTGCGCGGCGTCGGGGTCCTCGCCGACGACGCGCACCGCGCCCTGCTGGCCGACCACGACCTCGGCGTGCCGGTGCTCGGCACCCCGGCCGAGGCGGGCACCGGCGATCCGGCCGCCGCGCCGGAGCACTACCGGCACCACGGCGACGACCCGGTCGTCATCACCCACACCTCGGGCACCACCGGGGTGCCCAAGGCGGTGCTGCACTCGCACGCCAGCCTCTTCGCCGCCACCCGGCACCTGCTCGCCATGCCGCAGGCGCAGGGCACCGGCCGCATCCTCAACGCGCTGCCCGCACCGCACACCGCCACCGTGCTCATGGTCAACCAGGCCCTCGGCAACCGCGCCGAGATGCTCCTGCTCTCCGACCAGGGCGGGGAGCGGGTGCTGGAGGCGATCCAGCGCTGGCGGCCCGACGGGGTGTTCGGCTTCTCCGTGACGTGGGCGGAGCTGGCCCGCTTCGACCTGTCCGCGTACGACCTGGACTCGGTGTCGCTGTGGTTCAACACCGGCGACTGCTCGCACGAGCCGCACGTGCGCCGGCTCGTCGCGGTCGGCTCCCGCGACGTGCTGACCCGCGAGGGGGTCACCCGGGTGCCCGGCTCGGTCTTCATCGACGGGCTCGGCTCCAGCGAGATGGGGCACTCGATGTTCCACATCACCCACCGCGTCGACACCGACCGCTACGGCCGCTGCGTCGGCCGGCCCTACCGGTTCGCGAAGGTCGCCGTGCTCACCGCTGACGGGGACCCGGTGCCGGCCGGCGAGGTGGGCTGGCTCGGCGTCGACTCGCCGTCGCTGTTCCGGGGCTACTGGAACGACTCGGCCACCACGTACCGGTCCCGGCAACGCGGCTGGTATCTCACCGGCGACCTGGTGTACGCCGACGACGAGGGTCGCTACCACCACCTGGACCGGGCCGTCGACGCGGTCGACGCGGGGGACGGGCGGTGGTTCTACACCGCGCTGTCCGAGGAGCGCGTCCTCGCCGCCTGCCCGGACGTCACCGACTGCACGGTGGTGATCACCTCGGGGGTCGACGGGGTGGTCACCGACGTGCTGCTGGAACTCGCCGCCGGCGCCGAACCCGCCGAGGACCGCACCGGGCGGGTCCGGGCCGCGCTCGGCCCGGACGTCGGCGCGACCCTGCGCCGGGTGGTGCCGGTCCGCTCCGCCGACATCCCGGTCACCGTCACCGGCAAGGTGCGCAAGGTGGTCCTGCGGGAGCGCTACCTCACCGAGGCGCCGTCATGACGGCCGTCATCACCGGGATGGGGCTGTTCACCCCCGCCGGGCGGGGCGTCGACGCCACCTTCGACGCGCTCTGCGCCGGCCGCTCCGGGCTGACCCGGCCGCCGGCCGGGCACCCCGCCGCCGGGTCGCTGGAGGTCGCCGGACTTCTGCCGGACGTCGACCCGCGTACGGTCGCCACCGGGCCGGAGACCAGGGTCCTGGACCGGGTCGTGGTGCTCGCCCTGCTCGCCGCCGCCGACGCGCTCGCCGACGCCGGCATCGAGGTGGGCCGGGACGTGGACCCGGGCCGGATCGGGGTGATCGTCGGCGGCGTCGGCGGGATGGCCACCCTGGAGGCGCAGGTGCTCACCCGCGCCGCGCGCGGCCGGTCGGCGGTCAGCCCGTACCTGCTGACCGGGATCCTGCCGAACATGCCGTCGGCCCGCATCGCCATCCGCCACGGCATCCGCGGCTACACCTCGTCGGTCGGCACCGCCTGCGCCTCGGGCGCCCAGTCGATCGCCGACGCGCTGCGGCTGATCCGCGCCGGGGAGGCCGACGTGGTGCTCTGCGGCGCCAGCGAGGCGCCCCTCTTCCCGACCTTCGCCGACACCTTCGGCAACGCCCGGGCGCTCGCCCGGGGCTGGGCCGACCCGACCGCGGCGAGCCGGCCGTTCGACGCCCGCCGCAACGGTTTCGTCCTCGCCGAGGGCGCGGCCCTGCTGGTGCTGGAACGCGCCGAGCACGCCGCCGCCCGGGGCGTCACCGGCTACGCCGAGGTCGCCGGGTACGGGGCCACCACCGACGCATACCACCCGACCGCCCCGCGGCCCGACGGCGCGGGGGCGGCGGAGTGCATGCGGCGCGCGCTGGCCAGCGGCGGCGTGCCCGCCGCGCGGGTCGGCTACGTCAACGCGCACGGCACCGGCACGAAGCTCGGCGACATCGCCGAGACCACCGCGCTGGCCGACGTGTTCGGTGCCGGCGGGGTGCCGGTCAGCTCCACCAAGGCGCTCACCGGCCACCTGCTCGGCACCTCCGGGGTGCTGGAGGCGGCGGCCACCGCGCTGGCGCTCGGCCGGGGCCTGCTGCCGCCCACGCACAACCTCGACGACCCGGACCCGGCCTGCCCGGCGGACCACATCCGCGCCGAGCCGCGCAGGACGGACACCGGATACGCGCTGACCAACTCCTTCGGCTTCGGCGGGCAGAACGTGAGTCTGCTGCTCGCGCGGGCCGCCCGGCCGAGGGACTGACCCCGCACCACCCCGGGCGGACCGCGCCCGGACGGCAACCACGGCGGAGACCGTGGAAAGGGCTGAGGACATTGGACATCCGAGCAATCGACCACATCGAACTCTTCGTGGGGGACGCCCGGCAGGCGGCCTTCTACTTCGACCGGGCGGTCGGCTTCCAGCTGCGCGGCCAGGGCGGTCCCGAGACCGGGCTGGCCGACCAGCGGTCGCTGCTGCTGAGCCAGGGCGACGTCCGGATGGTGCTCACCACCGGGCTCACCGCCGAACACCCGGCGTCGCGGTACGTGCAGCGCCACGGCGACGGCGTGGCCGTGGTCGCGTTGGAGGTCGACGACGCCGCGGGCGCGTACGCCGAACTGGTGCGCCGGGGAGCGGTGGGGGTGACGCCGCCGACCACCTTCACCGGCGCGGACGCCGAGGTGGTGACCGCCGAGGTGAGCGGCTTCGGCGACGTGCTGCACCGCCTCGTGTCCCGCCACGGCGACCGGGGCGAGTTCCTGCCCGGGGCGGTCGAGATGACGCCCCCCGACGACGGCGGCAAGCTGCTCGTCGAGATCGACCACCTGGCGGTCTGCGTGCCGCCCGGGCAGCTCGACGAGACCGTCCGGCACTACCGGGACGTGTTCGGGTTCGCGGAGGTCTTCGCCGAGCACGTGGAGGTCGCCGGGCAGGCGATGAACTCCACGGTGGTGCAGAGCCCGTCGGGCCGGGTGACCCTGGTGCTGCTGGAACCCGACCGTTCGCGCCGGCCCGGGCAGCTCGACGCCTTCCTCGACCAGCACGCCGGCGCCGGGGTGCAGCACCTGGGGCTGCGCACCGACGACATCGTCACCGCGGTCGCCACCCTCGCCGAGCGGGGCGTGCGCTTCGCCGGCACCCCGGCCAGCTACTACGACGCGCTGGAGGCACGGGTCGGCCCGGTGGACGCGCCGCTGGACCGGCTGCGCGACCTCGGCGTGCTCGTCGACCGCGACCACGGCGGTCAGCTGCTGCAGATCTTCACCGAGTCCATGCACGTGCGCCGCACGCTCTTCCTGGAGCTGATCGAGCGGCGCGGGGCGCGGACCTTCGGCAGCGGCAACATCAAGGCGCTCTACGAGGCCAAGGAACGGGAACTGGCCGCGGCGGGCACCGCCGTCGCGGCCCCGACACCGCAGGAGGTGCGGACGTGACCGCGACCGAGTTCGAGCCGGCACTGACCGCCGAGGAGGAGGCGCTGCTGCCCTCCGACGACGACGTGGCGTTCTACGCCGCGCACGGCTGGTACCTGTCGAAGAAGCTGCTCACCGACGACGAGGTGGACGCCCTCACGGCCGCCGCCGACAGCTACTACGCCGGCGAGCGGGACCGCCGCCTGCCGGTGCGCCCGGCGCGGCTCGCCTACTGGGAGCCGTCGAAGGGCCCGGTGCAGCGGCACAACGACTACGTCCACCACGAGCACGACGTGCTCGGGGCGATCCTGCGCAAGCCGCTGATCGGCGCGGTCGCCGCCCGCCTCGCGCGGGCCACCGAGATCCGGATCTTCCAGTCCACGCTGATCCAGAAGCCGCCGGTCTCGGGCGAGCCGTCGAACATCGTGCCCTGGCACTTCGACAAGCACTACTGGGCGTCCTCGTCGTCGGAGAACATGCTCACCGCGTTCATCCCGTTCCACGACTGCGGCGAGGAGATGGGCACCATCACGATGGTCGACGGCTCGCACCGCTGGGCGGAGATCGGCGCCGACGACACGGTGGTGCGCCACTTCGCCGACCGCGACCGCGGCCAGCTGGAGGAGATGCTCGCTGAGAACGCGGCCCACAACGGCGTGGAGATCCGCAAGGTGCCGATGGTGATCCCCAGGGGACACATGAGCTTCCACCACTGCCGCACCTACCACGGCAGCGGCGCCAACGTCAGCGGCCGCCCGCGCCGGGCGATCTCGCTGCACCTGCAGGACGGCGACAACGCCTGGCGGGAGTATCGGCTCTCCGACGGCACCCTCGCCGCGTACAACCACGACGTGCTGGTCCGCCGCACCGACGACGGGCGGCCGGACTACGCGGACCCCGAGTACTGCCCGGTCATCTGGCGCGACCGCGCCCCGCAGGGAGGCTGACATGTCACGGTACGACTGGGGTAGGACGCACCCGGGGATCGAACGGCTGGAGAAGGCGGTGGGCGAGCGCCGCGAGGCGGTCGTGCGGCACCCGCTCTACGCCGCTCTCGACACCCACGAGGCGCTGGTGACCTTCATGGAGCACCACGTCTTCGCCGTCTGGGACTTCATGTCCCTGCTGACGTCGTTGCAGCGGCAGCTCACCTGCGTCACCGTGCCGTGGATCCCCACCGGGCCGACCGGCAGCCGCCGCCTCATCAACGACATCGTCATGGTGGAGGAGAGCGACGAGCTGGGCGACGGCTACATCAGCCACTTCGAGCTGTACGTGCGGGGCATGCGCGAGGCCGGCGCCGACACCACGGCCGTGGACGCGCTGATCGACCTGCTGCGGGCCGGCCGCCCGGTGGCCGAGGCGCTGGTGGCGGCCCGGGTGCCCGCGCCGTCGGCGGCGTTCGCCGCGACCACCTGGCGGATCATCGAGAGCACCCCGGTGCACTGCCAGGCCGCCGCCTTCGCCTTCGGCCGGGAGGACCTGATCCCCGACATGTTCACCCAGGTCGTCGCGGTCAACGAGCGCAGCCGGCGGCTGCACACGTTCGTCGACTACCTGGAGCGGCACATCGAGGTCGACGGCGAGCAGCACACCCCGATGGCCATGCAGATGCTCGCCGACCTGTGCGGCGACGACGACGCCAGGTGGCAGGAGTGCGCGGACACCGTCAACACCGCGCTCGCCGCCCGCGCCCGGCTCTGGGACGACATCCTCGCCGCCGTCAAGCAGGGGCGCGAGCGGTGACCGACGCCGACCCGGTCCGGCTCTACCGGACCGTCCGGCTGATCCGCCGCTTCGAGGAGCGGGCGATCGAGCTGGTCCGGTCCGGACACGTCGTCGGCGGCATCCACCCGTACCTCGGGCAGGAGGGGATCGCCGCCGGGGTCTGCGCGGCGCTGCGGGCCGACGACGTGGTCGCCGGCACCCACCGGGGGCACGGGCACGTGCTCGCCAAGGGCGCCGACCCGGCCCGGATGATGGCCGAACTGTGCGGCCGGGTCACCGGCCTCAACGCCGGCCGGGGCGGCTCGATGCACGCCGCCGACTTCGCGGTCGGCGTGCTCGGCGCCAACGCCATCGTCGGCGCGTCCGGGGCGATCGTCACCGGGGCGGTGTGGGCGCGCCGCCGCCGGGGCGACGACATCGTCGGGGTGAGCTTCTTCGGCGACGGCGCGGTCAACGAGGGGATGCTGCTGGAGGCGTTCAACCTGGCCGCGCTGTGGCGGGTGCCGGTGCTGTTCGTCTGCGAGAACAACGGCTACGCCACCACGATGCCCGTCGCGGGCGCGGTCGCGGGCAGCATCCCCGGCCGCGCCGCCGCGTTCGGCATCCCGGCCGCCGTCATCGACGGCCAGGACCCCGAGGCGGTACGCGACGCCGCGAGCGCCGCCGTCGACCGGATGCGCGCCGGCGGCGGCCCCGAGCTGATCGAGGCCCGCACCTACCGCTTCGACGCCCACCACACCTTCGAACACGCGGTACGCCTCGACTACCGCCCGCCCGAGGAGGTGGCCCGGGGCCGCTCCCGCGACCCGGTGGACATCCAGGGCGCCCGGCTGCCCGCCGCCGTACGGGCCGACGTGGACGCCGAGGTGGAGGCGGTGTTGGCGTGGGCCGTCGAGTTCGCGCTCGCCAGCGCGGACCCGGACCCGGCCGACGCCCTCGCGCACCTGTACGCCAGCGGCCTGACCGCGCGCACCGGAGGTGGCTAGATGCCCAGGCTCTCCTACCGCAGGGCGCTCACCCGGGCGCTCGCCGACGAGCTGGCCCGCGACGAGTCGGTGTTCCTGCTCGGCGAGGACATCCGGGTGGCCGCCTCGAACGTCACCGCCGGGCTGCTCAAGCGGTTCGGCCCGGACCGGGTGCGGGACACGCCGCTGTCGGAGCAGGCGTTCACCAGCTTCGCCACCGGGGCGGCCCTGGCCGGGATGCGACCGGTGGTGGAGTTCCAGATCCCGTCGCTGCTGTTCCTGGTCTTCGAGCAGATCGTCAACCACGCGCACAAGTTCCCGCTGATGACCGGCGGGCAGTGCGCGGTGCCGGTCACCTACCTGGTGCCGGGCTCCGGCTCCCGGACGGGCTGGGCGGGTCAGCACTCTGACCACCCGTACAGCCTCTTCGCCCACGTCGGGGTGACCACTGTCGTGCCGGCCACCCCGGCCGACGCGTACGGGCTGCTGGTGTCGGCGGTGCGGTGCGACGACCCGGTGGTGGTCTTCGCCCCCGCCGGCGCGCTGGACGTCCGCGCCGACGTGGACCTCGCCGCGCTCGCCCCGGTGCCGCTGGGGCGCGCCCGGGTGCACCGGCCCGGCGACGACGTGACCGTGGTCGCGGTCGGACACCTGGTGCACGACGCCCTCGCGGTCGCCGAGGAACTCACCGACCAGGTGTCGGTGGAGGTGTTCGACCCACGCACGCTGTACCCGTTCGACTGGGACGCCCTCGCCGAGTCGCTGCGGCGCACCGGGCGGCTGGTGGTGGTGGACGACGCAAACCGCTCCTGCGGCATCGCCGGGGAGATCATCGCGACGATGGTCGAGCGGGTGCGCCTGGTGGCGCCGCCGCGCCGCGTCACCCGCCCCGACGGCGCGGTGCTGCCGTTCGCCCCGGCGCTGGACCGGGCCGTGCAGCCCAGCCGCGAGCAGCTCCGGGCCGCCATCGGACACGTCATGAAGGAGGGATGAATGGACGACGTCGACTACCGCTGGCCCTCCGCCGCGCGGGCGTGGCTCGACCTGCCCGCGCCGGTGCGCGCCGAGATGGTGGCCGCCGGGGCGGAGTCCTGGCGGGAGGTCTTCGACGGGCGGGCCACGTACAACGAGCAGTGGCGGCTGGCCCGGCCGCCGGTGATGGACGAGACGTCGCTCGGCGTGCTCAACGCCGTCGCCGACCGGATCGCCCAGCTCATCTTCGAGGCGTGCCGGCGGCGTGCCGGCACGGCGGGGGAGCTGCGCCGGCTGCTGAACGTGCCCGACGGCGAGACCCGGCTGCTCGACGACGACGAGCCGCTGACCGAGGCGCTGCTCGACGCGTTCCGGCCGGACGTGCTGCTCAGCGACGGGGTGCCCAGGTTCGTCGAGTACAACATCGACAGCAGCCTCGGCGGGGCGTTCGACGCGGACACCACCGTGCGCCGCTTCGTCGAGGTCTACCGGCGGCGCGGCCTCACCGACCGGGTCCGCGTCGCGGCGGCCCCCTCGGCCGTCGACCGGCGGTTCGCCGCGATCCGCGCCGGCCTCGGCCTGCCCGAGGGGGCCCGCGTCGCCATGCTTATCGACTTCGACGCCGAGTACCCGGGACTCGACGACCCGCAGCGGTTCATCCGGCTGCTGTCGCCGGTCGTCGAGCGGGCCGCCGCGTGCGGCATGGACCTGGTCGTCGCGCCGGTCTCCCAGGTCACGCTGGACGACCGGAAACGGCTCGTCGCCGGCGGCGCCCCGGTCGACGGGGTGTTCCGGCTCTTCGTGCCCAACCGGGTCACCCCGAGCGCCGGGGTCGACGCCCTGGCGGCGGCGCTGGCGGCGGGCACGGTGCCGATGTGGGTGTCGACGGCGGCGTGGCTGGTCGCCAACAAGCGGGCCTTCGCGTGGCTGTGGGAGGACGCCGACACGCTGCCGGCCGCCGACCGGGACCTGGTGCACCGGTACGTGCCGCGTACCTGGTCGCTGACGGCGGACCTGCTCGACCGGGCGGTCGCCGACCGGGCCGGCCTGGTGGCGAAGCCGGCCGACGGCTCCGCCGGGGTGGACGTGCTGATCGGCCGGGAGACCGACGCCGGCGCGTGGCGCGACGGGCTGACCCGCGCCGTCGACCGGGGCGGCTTCATCCTCCAGGAGTACGTGAAGGCCGACGACGTTCCGCTGGACTTCGTGCACATCGGGACCGGCGAGACGGTCGCCGCCGAGGTGCCGTACAGCATCGCCCCGTACCTGTTCGGCCGCCGGGCCGCCGGCGCCTGCATCCGTACCGGCTTCCCCGGCTGCGACGGCGTGCTCAACCTGGCCCGAGGCGTCCTCCTCTCCGGCCTGCTGGTGGTCGACTGACGCCGCGCGGCGCGGCGGCTCGCTCCCGCCCCCGGTGACCGGGTGCGGCGGATCCCGCACGCCGCGCCGCGCAGACGTTTGCAAGAGTCGATGTGAGCGGTTTGACTGGGAGTCGTTGACGACGATCGCCGCCTGCCTGAAGGAGCCCGCCATGGGTCTTGGTCATCGATGGCTGTCGCGCACGGCGGCGGTGACGCTGCTCGTCCTCGCCGGGCTGGCCGTCCCCGGCGGTCCCGCTGCGGCGGCGAACGCGGATCCGAAGTTCACGGTCGACGTGACCGGTACGACGGTCCCGTTGGGGGTCGGGAAGAAACGGATCCACCTCAGGCTCACCAATCTGACCGACAGCACGCCGCGAGAGGCGATCTTCTACGTCCGCCCTGGCGAGCAGGACTGGCCGGTCGGGATCTCCCTGATGTGGCCGGAGGGCGGCGGCTCCGGCGAGTGCGACGGCGACGCCGCGGGTTGGTACTGCCGGATCGGTCCGCACGCGCTTCCGGAGCTGCTGCCGGCAGCCGGCGAGACGGTGGATCTTCCCTTCGACGTCAACGTGCAGGAGAACCAGCAGCCCTACGAAGGCACCTTCTCCGTCGAGGCCGGCATGGCCTGGGGCGACGAGCAGATGCAGACCGCTGCCCCCAAGCGGTTCACGCTCAGGTTGGTCGACGAACCCGAGGCCGATCTGTCGGTGGTGGCGCCGGACGTGAAGCAGTCGGTACGGATCGGCGCGGGCGGCCGGCTCGAACCCACGGGGACGTTGCAGCCGGGTGAGACGGGCGCGGTGCGCTACCGGATCGTCAACCAGGGCCGCGAGGCGGTCGGTGGCATCAAGGTCACGCTGCGCCTGCCCGAGGCGGTGACGTTCACCCGACCGCCGAAGGAGTGCGTCGTCGCTCGCGACCGGCGGTCCGCCGTCTGCACCTACGACACGCTCGCGCTGATTCCGGCCGGCCAGGACACCGACCCGACCGACGGCAGTCACTCCGCCGTCGAGTTGCACGATCTGGTGACGGTGGCGGCCGCCATGAAGGCGCCCGTCACGTTGGCGGGCGGGACGGTGCAGGTCGAGGGCCTGGCCGCGCGGACGGACGGTCGCTCCGGCCTGCCGCGTACCGGGCTGCCGGCGAACGCCGTCGCCGTGCCGGCGGCCGACGTGGACGACAGCGACAACCGGGACGGGTTCGCGGTCCTGGTCGCGGCGAAGGACGGTGCCGGGGACGACGGCGGTGGTGGCGGCGACGGCGGCGGTGGGGGCGACCTGCCGATCACCGGGCCGCGGGTCGGACTGGTCGCGGGAACCGGTCTCGCCCTGGTGGCGGGCGGCGGAGTCTTGTTGCTCCTCGTCCGGCGCCGCCGCGTGGTCGCGGTGCGCGGCGGCGGCACGTCTGCCGCCTGATCTTTCACCGCGGGAGCCCGCCGGGCAGGATGGCCGGGTGGGTGGCGCGCGGGTGGGGCTGACAGTCGACGAGCTGCTTCCGGTGGCGCGGGCGGCGTTCGGGCGGGGGCGGGCGCTGGTCTCGGTGCGGCGGCTGACCGGCGGTACGAAGAAGGGCGTCTACCGGCTGACCCTCGACGACGGCTCCACCGGCGTCGCCTACGTCTGGCACCCGGGGGAGGACTACTGGCCGGCGGCGGCACCGGCACCCGACGACCCGTTCGGGCACGCCACCGGGGCCGGCCTGTTCGCCGCGGCGCACCGGGAGCTCACCGCCGCCGGGGTGCGGGTGCCGCGGCTGCTGCTGCACCCCACCGCGACCCTGCTGCCCGGCGAGGTGGCCGTGGTGGAGGACGTCCGGGGCGGCATCCTGCACGACCTGCGCCAGCGCGACCCGCGCCGCGCCGGGGCGGTGTCGGCCCGGCTGGGCGACGCCCTCCGGAGCATGCACGCCCGGCGCCGCGACCGGTACGGCCGCCCGGGGGCCGACACCCCGACGGCGGATCGGCCGGTGGAGCGGCTCGTCCTCGACCGGGCGCTGCGCGACCTGGCCGAGGCCGCCGCCCGGGTCGAGCGGATCGCGGCCGTGCGGGACCGGCTCGCCGACGCCCTGGCCGAGCGGTACGCCGCCGTGGCCCCCCGCTCCCGCCACGGACTGATCCACGGCGAACTGGGCCCGGACCACGTGCTGGTCGACGACCGGGACCGCCCGGTGCTCGTCGACATCGAGGGCACCATGTTCCTCGACGTCGAGTGGGAGCACGCCTTCCTCGAGCTGCGCTTCGGCGACGACTATCCGGCGCTGGCCGTGCCCGGTCTCGACGAGGACCGGCTGCGCCTCTACCGGCTCGCGACGCACCTGTCGCTGGTGGCGGGCCCGCTGCGCCTGCTCGACGGCGACTTCCCCGACCGGGCCGGCATGCTCGACATCGTCGCGCACAACACCACCCGGGCACTGGACCAGCTCGCCTGAGCCCTGCCGCCGGCGCCGGTGGTGGCGGGGGCGTGCGGTGGCGTCGTCGGGCCGGGGGAGCGCTCTGTCAGGCGTCGTTGAGGTAGGCGAGGACGGCGAGGACCCGGCGGTTGTCGTCGGAGGACGGGGGGAGACGCAGCTTGCCGAAGATGCTCGCGGTGTGCTTGCCCACGGCGCTCTCGCTGAGAAACAGCCGTTGCGAGATGGCGGCGTTGGAACGCCCCTGGGCCATGAGTTCGAGGACGTCCCGCTCGCGCGGCGTGAGGCGGGCCAGGGGCGAGGCGGTGCCGCCGGCCGTCAGCAGCTTGGCGATCACCTCGGGGTCCATCGCGGTGCCGCCCGCCGCGACGCGGCGCACGGCGTCGATGAACTGGTCGGCGTTCAGGACGCGGTCCTTGAGCAGGTAGCCGACCGCGCCGGCCCCGTCGGCCAACAGCTCCCGGGCGTAGAGCTGCTCGACGTGCTGGGACAGCACCAGCACCGGCAGGCCGGGGACGTCCCGCCGGGCGGCCAGCGCCGCCTGGAGTCCCTCGTCGGTGAAGGTCGGCGGCAGCCGTACGTCGACGATGGCCACGTCGGGCCGGTGCCGGGCCAGGGCGGTGCGTAGGGACGGCCCGTCGCCGACGGCCTCGGCGATGGTGAAGCCGTGGCTCTCGAGGAGCAGGACCAGCCCGTCCCTCAGGATGTGGAGGTCTTCGGCGAGGACGACGCGCACGGGATCTCCATGGTGACGACGGTGGGTCCGCCGGGCGGACTGTGCAGGGTCAGGGTTCCGTCGAATGTAGCGAGCCGCCGCTGGACGCCGCGCAGCCCGGTCCCTGCGGCCGGGTCGGCCCCGCCGGGACCGTCGTCAGCCACCACCATCCGGAGCACCCCGTCGCGGTGCGACAGCGAGACGGTGATGTGGGCCGCGCAGCGGGCCGCGTTGGTGAGGGCCTCGCAGGTGACGAAGTAGGCGGCCGACTCGACCGGCGCGTCGAGCCGGCCGGGCAGGTCGACGTCCACGTCCACCGGCAGCGGGGTGTCGAGCGCGATCGCCCGGATCGCGTCGCCGAGTCCGCGTTCGGCCAGCACCGGCGGATGGATGCCGCGTACCAGGTCGCGCAGCTCGGCCAGCGCGGCGGCGGACGTCTCCTGCGCCTGCGCCAGCACCAGCCGCGCCCGCGCCGGGTCGGTCTCCATGAGTCGCGCGACGGCGGCCAGGCCGAGCCCGACGGCGATGAGCCGAGCCTGGGCGCCGTCGTGCAGGTCGCGTTCGATGCGGCGCAGCTCGGCCGCCTGCACGTCGACGGCGTCGGCCCGGGTGGTGGCGAGGTGCGCGACCCGCGAGGCGAGCACGGCGGCCGCAGTGGGGGTGAGCAGGAGCTGGTCCCACGCCAGCCGCAGCCTCATCAGCGGGCCGGCCAGGCCGAGCCCGAGCAGCGCCATGGCCAGCCCGAGGGGCATGCTCGCCCAGTCCGGTAACCACGGCCCGACGAGGCCGACGTGCTCGAAGCCGAACCACAGGTAGAACGGGGTGACCCAGTAGCCGGTGGACAGGCCGATCGGCACCGCCCAGCTCGCCCAGGTCAGCGGCTGGCAGAACAGGCCGTAGAACCCGAAGCCGACCAGGACCGCCGGGACGAACGAGAGCGGGGCCAGGACGAGCGAGCCCAGTGCCCACACCTGGTCCCGCCAGGTGGCCGGGTCGCCGAGCAGCCACCCCGGCCGCTGACCCTGGACGGCCGCCACGACATCGGTGTAGAGGACCCGCCCGACCCGGTAGTTGCCGTCCTCGCCGGGGCTGGGCGGCGGCGGGTACGGCCGGTACGGCGCGGGCAGGTCGGCGCCCGTCCACCGGCGGACGTGGCGTCGGTAGAGCTCCACCACCGACCGCGTGGCCGGCAGGGTGTACGGCAGCAGCCCACCCCACGACACGACGGCGGTGAGCAGGTTGAGCAGCAGGCCGCCGAACGCGGCGAGGGACAGCCCGGCCAGGCCGGCCGTCCGCCAGGTCGCGGCCGACGCCCGGGTGACCCAGCGTCCGACCGCCGTCCGCGGCGGCTCGCCGCTGCCCAGCAGCACGCCGGTCCACCGCCCGAACGCCCGCAGCGCAGCCGGCGCGAGCAGGAACGCGGCCACGATCGCCGCGACGGCCACCGGCACCGACCACGCGAGCGGCCAGGGTGGCGACGCGAGCAGGAACCCGCCGGCCGCGATCAGCGCGGGCGGCACCAGGAGCGGGACCGCGCCGGTGACCGGGGTGAGGATCAGCCACGCCCATTCCCGGCCGAGCGTCGGGTCCTTCGCGTGGTGGTCCAGCGTGAGCAGGAACGCCGGCACCCGGGGCGACCTGAACACCGTGTCCCCGTGGACGTACCAGCCGTCCGCGCGCCGGTGCGGTGCGGGTGGCGGCGACCGTACGGGCTCGGGGAGGTCCGCTCCGGCCCAGGCGCGGGCGAGCCGGCGGGCCAGCGCGATCAGCCGGAACTGGCCGGAGAGGCCGAGCGGATAGGGGATCACCAGGGTGGCGGCGACCACGAGGAGGTGCCCGTAGACGAACCCGGCCGCGACCAGGACGACCAGGGCGACGCAGCGCGGTACGGCGAGCACGAAGCGGGTCACGGGTCGAGTCTTCGCCGCACCGACCGCCACCGCATCGGGGCAGGCTACCGACCAGGGGTGGGGCTGGGTACACCCCCACCGGGCGGCTGGACCCATTCTGCGCGCCCGCCGCGATTCCTAGCGTTGCCGGCATGTCAGTCATCGAGGTGCGCAACCTCCGCAAGCAGTACGGCGACCAGGTGGCCGTCGCCGACGTGTCGTTGAGCGTGGACGAGGGTGAGATCTTCGGGCTCGTCGGCCCGAACGGCGCGGGCAAGACCACCACCGTGGAGTGCGTCGAGGGACTCCGGACCCCGGATTCGGGGACGGTACGGGTGCTGGGGCTGGACCCGTACCGGGACCGCGCGGCGGTGCGGCGGAAGCTGGGCATCCAGCTCCAGGAGAGCCAACTGCCGGACCGGATCAAGGTGTGGGAGGCGCTCGACCTCTACAGCTCGTTCTATCCGCACCCGGCCGACTGGCGGGAACTGATGGACGAGCTGGGCCTGGCCGCCAAACGGAACACGGTGTTCGCGAAGCTCTCCGGCGGCCAGAAGCAGCGGCTGTCGATCGCGCTCGCCCTGGTCGGCAACCCGTCGGTGGCGATCCTGGACGAGCTGACCACCGGCCTGGACCCCCAGGCGCGGCGGGACACGTGGGAGCTGGTCCGGCAGGTCCGGGACCGTGGCGTCACGGTCGTGCTGGTGACCCACTTCATGGACGAGGCGGAGCGCCTCTGTGACCGGTTGGCGGTCGTCGTGGCCGGCCGGGTCGTCGTCGTCGACACTCCCCGCAACCTGATCGCCGGTGCCCAGGTGTCCGGCGTCGAACGGCCCACCCTCGAGGACGCGATCCTCTCCCTCACCGCCGCCAGGAGCAACCGATGACCGCCCTTTCCAAGATCACACGCGTCGAGGCGAAGCTGTTCCTCCGGGATCCGGTCGGTACGTTCTTCGCCGTCGCGTTCCCGGCCCTGCTGATCCTGGTGCTCGGCCTGGCCCTGCCGGGGACCCGAGACCCGTCGGAGGAGATGGGCGGCCGGCGTCCCGTGGAGGTCTACCTGCCGATCACCATGACGCTGGCCATCGCGACGGTGACGATGGTGACGCTGGTGGCCGTGGTGGCCAGCTACCGCGAGCGGGGCGTCCTGCGTCGGTTGTCGACCACCCCGGTCTCGCCGGCGGCGTTGCTCGTCGCGCAGGTGGCCGTGAACGTCGCCGCACTGCTCGTCGCCTGCGGCCTGGCCTGGCTGGTGGCGGCGACCGTCTTCGACGTCTCCCCGCCCGGCAACGCGGTCGGCTTCGTGCTGGCGTTCACGCTCGGGTCGAGCGCGATGTGCGCCGTCGCGCTGCTCGTGGCGGCGGTCACGCCGAGCGCCCGGGCCTCGTCGGGGGTCGGCCAGTTGATCTACTTCCCGATGATGTTCTTCGCGGGGGTGTGGACGCCGGGGCCGCAGATGCCGGACCTGGTGCGGAAGATCGCCGACTTCACCCCGCTGGGCGCCGCGTCCCAGGCCCTGCAGGACGCCTGGGCGGGTTCCTGGCCCATGCTGTCGCACCTGGCCGTGATGGCGGCGTTCACCGTGGTGCTGGGCGGGTTCGCGGCCCGCTACTTCCGCTGGGAGTGATCCGCCGTCGCGAGCGGCACGGCCGCCGACGACGTCGACGCAACGGGGGCCGGCGTCGTCGGACGGTCCCGGTCGGCGGCCAGCCGCGCCGCGTCTCGCCAGCACCGACGCGGTGATCCGGTACGCCTGCACCAGCCGGGCGGTTCGTCGTTCCGGTCTCCTCCCTGGTAGAACTGTACCGTCGGGACGGTTTAGTTCTAGGGAGATGCGGATGAGTGCGGCGTTGAGCCCCACGCGTCGCTGGGCGTCACTGGCCGTGCTGGTGGGCGCCGTGTCGTTGCTGGCGATCGACGCGACGGTGCTCTACCTGGCCGTACCGTCGCTGACCGCGGAGTTGTCACCGACGGCGACGCAGGTGCTGTGGATCGGGGACATCTACTCCCTGGCCCTGGCCGGTCTGCTGGTGACGATGGGTAACCTGGCCGACCGGATCGGCCGGAAGCGGTTGTTGCTGATCGGCTCGGCTGCGTTCGGGCTGGCCTCGGCGCTGGCGGCGTTCGCCCCCTCGGCGGAGGCGCTGATCGCGGCCCGTCTGCTGTTGGGTGTTGCGGGTGCGACGATCATGCCGTCGACGCTGTCGCTGATCCGGAACATCTTCACCGATCAGATCGAGCGGACGCGGGCGATCGCGATCTGGTCGGCCGCGGCGGCGAGTGGCATCGCGCTCGGCCCGCTGGTGGGCGGGGCGCTGCTGGAGCACTTCTGGTGGGGCTCGGTGTTCCTGATCAACCTCCCGGTGATGCTGCTCGTGTTGATCGTCGGCGGGTGGCTCCTGCCCGAGTCCCGCAACCCCGACCCCGGCCGGTTCGACCTGGTCTCCAGCGGGTTGTCGATGCTGACGATCATCCCGTTCGTGTACACGATCAAGAAGCTCACCGGGGGCGCGTTCGGCGTCACCGCCGCCGTCGCGATCGTGGCGAGCGTGGTCGGCGGGGTGCTGTTCGTGCGTCGCCAGCGGCGGGTCGACTCGCCGATGATCGAGGTGGACCTGTTCCGCAATCCCGCGTTCAGCGGGGCGGTGCTGGTGAACTTCATCTCCGTGTTCGCCCTCAGCGGCGTCCTGTTCTTCTTCTCCCAGTACCTCCAGCTCGCCCGCGAGCTCAGTCCCCTGCGGGCGGGACTGGCGCAGCTGCCCGCGGCGGTGGCGGCGATGGCCGCGGTCGCGGCCGTAGGGTTCCTTCTCACCAGGCTCGGGCGGGGACGAGCCATCGCCGTCGCCCTGCTGACCGGTGCTGTCGGGCTGGCGATCCTGGCCGCGCTGGAAGGCAGTGAGCAACTGGGCTGGGTGCTGCTCGCCGTGGTCCCGCTGGGCCTGGGGATCGGCGTGGCCGAGACCCTCAGCGTCGACGCCGTGGTCTCCGCGGTCCGCCCGGCCAAGGCCGGCGCGGCGGCGTCGGTCGCGGAGACCGCGTACGAGCTCGGCGTCGCCCTCGGCATCGCGATCCTGGGCTCCGTCATCACCGTGCTCTACCGCTTCCACCTCGCCCTCCCTGCGGATGTCGCCGGCGGGGCTGCGACCCGGGCCGAGGACTCCCTGGCGGCGGCCAGCACGGTCCTGGCGCCCGGCAGCGCGGCGCTGGAGGCCGCGCAGGAGGCGTTCGTGTCCGCCATGCAGGCAACTACCCTGATCGCGAGCGCGGTCATGGTGATCGCCGCGATCGTGGCCTTCACGCTCATCCCGAACCACAAGGACGCTGCGCCAGCGGAGCACTGACCTCCCGGTGTTCGTGACCGGAGGAGAAAGGACGTCGACATGGCACGGACCGCTGGGCGCAGCGCAGCCGAAACGAGACGGCTCATCCTGGACGCTGCCGCGCGTCTCATCAGCAGGCATGGCACCGCGGTGCCCGTCTCGGACATCGCCGAGGCAGCCGGGGTGTCCAAGGGCGGTCTGCTCTACCACTTTCCCAACAAGGAAGAACTCCTCGGTGGTCTGGCCAACCATCTGATGGGCCAGTTCCGACACGACGTCGAACAGGTCGCGGCCGAGGAGGAGGAAGGAACGCCGGGCAGGCTCACGAGGGCGTACATCCGCGCGAGCTTCGCCCACGCCGGCGACCTCACCGGGCTACGCGACCACATCGCCCTCGCCGCGCATCTCATGTTCGAACCCGGCCTGGAGGCGCTCGCACAGCAGGACGCGCAACAGTGGCGTGAGGCTCTCCTCGACGACGGCCTCGAACCCACGATCGTCCGCATGGTCATCGCCGCCGCGGACGGCAGCAACAGCGCACCGCTGTGGGGCGCCATCCTCGACGACGCCGACCGCGACCAACTGGAGGCGGACCTGATCGCCCTCACCTACCGCGACCACGTCCAGGTCGCCTCGCGGAAGACCGACATCTGACGGCCCGCCGACGGTTCCGCGTCGGTGTGGGTGGCGAGTTGCCGATCGGCGGGCCGACCAATTGACGTGGTGCGGCCGGCGACCGTCCTGGTAGGAAGGCGTCCATGCGTACCGTCGTGGAGCCGCTGCGGGCACGGCCGCGGCCGGGTGACCAGATGGACCGGTTGTTCGCGGGCGGCTGGCCGGCGTTCATCACGGCCGACCGGCAGGCCGGCCGGTACCTCGGCCGCGTGCGGGAGGTGTTCGCCGACCTGGAACTCGTGCTGCTCGACGGCGACGGCGACCTCGTCGCGGCGGGGTGGGCGGTCCCGATCCGCTGGGACGGCGACCCGGCGCACCTGCCGGAGGGCTACACCGACTCCCTGCGCCGCGCGGTCACCGGCCACGACCGCGACGAGGAACCCGACACCCTCGTGGTGATGGCCGCCCAGGTGCGTTCCGACAGGCGTGGCCAGGGCCTGGCCGGCGACCTGCTCACGGCGCTGCGGTCGGTGGCCGAGCAGCGTGGTTGGTCGCGGGTGATCGCCCCGGTGCGGCCCACCCTCAAGGCCCGTTACCCGCTGACCCCGATCGAGCGGTTCGCCGCCTGGACCCGGGAGGACGGCTCCCCGCTCGATCCCTGGCTGCGCACCCACTGGCGGCTGGGTGCCCGGCCGATCGCCATGGTGCCCCGGTCGCAGACGATGACCGGCACCGTCGCCGAGTGGCAGCAGTGGACCGGTATGGCCTTCCCCGACAGCGGCGACTACGTCATCCCCGACGGCCTCAGCCTGCTGCGCGTGGACCTCGATCTCGACCAGGGCACCTACGTCGAGCCGAACGTGTGGGTCCAGCACCGCTGAGCCGCGGTCGACGCCGGGTCAGGGCGCGAGGTGGGCGCCGAGGCGGCGGACGGTCTCGGCCGCGGCGACCGCGTCGCTGCGGGCGCTGCCGTGCCGGCCGTCGCTGCTGTACATCGTCGCGTCGGCGGTGAGCGGGTGGTCGGTGAGCCGCACGTGCAGGGTGCCGAGCCGTTCCGCGAGGGCCCCGGTGCGCGCGGAGAGCCGCCGCATCCGCTCGCCGAGGCCGGCGCGGTGCCGCTCGGGCACGGCGGGGCTGAGCGACACGTCGAACATGCCGACGGTGATCACGTCCGCCCCGGCGGCCTGAAGCGCCTCGATGATCGCGGTCAGCTCCGCGTCGACGGCGTCCGGGTCGTAGCCCCGCCCGAAGGCGTCGTTGCCGCCGCAGACCACCAGCGCCAGGTCGGGGCGGAAGGCCAGCGCCGGGGCGAGCTGGGCGGCGCGCACCTCGTGCGCCCGCAGCCCCCGCAGGCCCAGATTGAGGTACGCCAGCTCCGGCCGGACGGCCCGCAGCTCGGCGGCGATCCGGTCCGCCCACTGCACGTCGGGATAGCCGTCGACGGGCTCGCAGAGCCCCTCGGCCACGCTGTCGCCCAGCACCGCGAAGCGCCGCCACGGGTGGTCGCGCAGCAGCGCCGCGCTCTCCCCGTCGCGCAGGCACCAGGGATCCGTCGCCTCGGTCAACGTCGATGGCATGCCGGCACGCTAGCCGACGTCCGGGGGCCGGAGAAGGGCCTGGCGGACTGACGCGACGCTACGGTCGGTCGGCGCCCGCCTCCGGCAGACCCAGCGCGATCCGGCGTACGTCCTCCCGCGTGGCCGTGTTCCGGCCCTACGCCCGGCCCACGACACCCGGTGCCCGCTCGGCCGGCGCCACCGTCGACCGTGGCCGCAGGCCGGGCAGCAGCGGCAGCAGGGTGACCACGAGGGAGAACGCCGCCATGACCAGCAGGGCGGGGGCGAGGCCGAGCGCGGTGGCCGACCAGCCGCCCAGCAGCGCGCCCAGCGGCAGGCCCGCGAACGCCAGCGACCCGGCCAGCCCGATCACCCGGGTCTGCAGGCCGGCCGGCACCCGCTCGTAGATCGCCACCCCGAGCAGCGGGTTCACCGCCGCGATGCCGATGCCGGAGGCGAACGTCACCGCCAGCACCACCGCCAGCTCCTCGCTCAGCGCCAGGACCAGCAGGCGCGGGGCGCCGCCGAGCGCCGCGCCGACCACGAAGGTCAGGTACCGGGGCAGCCGGGGACCGTACGCCGTGAACAGCAGGTTGCCCAGCAGCGCGCCGGCCGAGAACGCGCCGAGCACCAGGCCCAGCCCGGCGGGGCCGTGCAGCACGTCGGCCACCCAGAGCGGGATGTAGACCGCGACGCTCGCGTTGACCACCATGTTCAGCGCCGAGATCACCAGCAGCATGGTCAGCAGCATCCGGTCGCGGCCCAGGTGGCGGAACCCGCCCGCGAGCGCGCGCAGGTAGCCCTCCGGGGCGGCCGGTGCCTCCGGGGCGGCCGGCGGCCGGACCAGCAGGCCGACCAGCAGGGCGCAGGCGGCGAAGCTGGCGGCGTCGATGAGGAGCGCCTGCGTCACCCCGAACCACCAGACGAGCAGCCCGCCCAGCCCCGCGCCGAGCAGGGTGACCAGCCGGCCCAGTCCGTCGTAGACGGAGGTCAGCCGGATCAGCCGTACGCCGGCGGCCTCGGCGGCCGGGCGGAACATCACGTGCTTGACCCGGTCGCCGACGCCGCGCAGGGCACCCACCACCGCGACCAGGGCGAGCAGCGCACCGAAGCCGAGCCACGGGGTGAGGGCCACCGCCACCATCAGGGCGGCGCTGCCGGCGTCGGCCAGGATGGACGTGCGGCGCAGCCCGATCCGGTCCGCCCACGGGGTGCCGAGCGCACTGGAGAGCAGGTAGGGCAGCATCTCGGCGGCGGCCACCGCACCCATCTTCGCCGGGCTGCCGGTGGTCTCCAGCACCAGCCAGGGGATCGCCACCACCGAGATGCGGCTGCCCAGGTTGGAGATCAGATCGGCGGCGACCAGGACGGTCAGTTCCCGCCGGGGGGTCACGCCAGGCTGCCGATCGACGCCTCCGGGTGCTCGACCGACGACGGATGGTCCGCGGCGTACCGGGCCCGCAGCGCGCGCTTGTCCACCTTGGCCGAGCGGTTGAGCGGCAGTCGGTCGACGAACTCCACCCCGCCCGGCGCCCAGGTGTCGCTGAGTTCGGCGGTCACCAGGTCGATCAGCTCCAGGGCGGTCACCGTCGCGCCGGGCGCCGGCACCACGTAGGCGTACGGCAGCTCGCCGGCCGCCTCGTCCGGCACGCCGATCACCGCCGCCGCCCGTACCTGCGGGTGTCCCGCCAGGACGTCCTCTATCGGGCGGCAGTGGATCGGCCAGCTGCGCCGCCGGGTGAGGATCCGGTCCTGCAACCGGTCGACGAGGTAGAGGTAGCCGTCGGTGTCGAGGTGCCCGACGTCGCGCGTACGGACCCAGCCGTCGACAAGCGTCTCGGCGGTCAGCTCGGGCTGGCCGTGGTAGCCGGCGAAGCGCAGGCCGGTGTGCACCCACACCTCGCCGTTCTCGCCGGGCGGCAGCACCGTGCCGTCGTCGGCGCGGATCTCGACGCGCACGTCGCCGTAGGGGCGCCCGCAGGAGCGCAGCCGCTGCGGGTGCGCCGGATCGTCGGTCAGCCCCGGCAGGGCGGTGACGACGACGGCCTCGCTGAGGCCGTACACGATCCGCAGCACCGGGCCGAAGCGCGCGATCGCCTGGCGCAGCCGGGCGGGCGCGGCGGGCCCGGCGCCCACGTTGAACATGAACATGGCGGAGAAGTCCGCGCCGTCGAGGGCCGGGTGGTCGAGCACCTCGTAGAGCATCGGCGGCGTGACGAATGTGGAGTTGATGCGCTCCCGGTCGACGGTCCCGATGAACCGCGCCGGGTCCCAGCCGTCGCGCGGGAACAGCACCCCGCCGGTGAAGAGGTTGAACAGCGTGGTGATCTGGCCGCTGGCCAGCCACATCGGCGAGTGCGACAGGTGCCGCAGCGGCGGGTGCCCGGCGGCGCGGAAGTCGGCGGCCAGGGCGAGGATCTGGGCGTAGAAGCTCTCCCGGTGGTGCACCAGCTTCGGGGTGCCGGTGGTGCCGCTGGTCTGCAGGAACGACTCCGGCGCCGGCACGTCGGCCGGCAGCTCGACCGCCCCGGCGCGCGCCGCCGCGGCGAGCAGGTCCGGGCCCGCGCCGCCCGGGCCGAGGCAGAGCACGGGTACGCCGGACAGCCCGGCGGCCAGCTCCGGGCCGAGGCCGGCCGGGTCCCGGGCGTCGAAGACGAACGCGTCGGGACGGGCCAGCCGGACGAACTCGTCGACCTCCCGGCGGGACGTCACCGGGGCGATCCACATCGTCCGGCAGCCCAGCAGGTGCAGGGCGAGCTGCACCAGGGGCCCCTCCACCGGGTTGCCGAGCGCGAGCAGCACCGCCTGCCCCGGCCGTACGCCGTGCCCGAGCAGCGTCGCGGCCAGCCCGCGTACCCGCGTGGCGGCCTCGGCGTAGCTGAGCCGGTGTCCGTTTCCGACCAGCGCCTCCCGATCGCCGAAGCCCGCGAAGAGCTCCAGCGCCCGGTGCACGTAGCCGGCCCGTCGTTCCGCTCGGTCGGTCATCCGACAGCCCCCTCGCCGCAGAAGTGTGGCCGTGTGCCGGGCGGCCCGGCACGGCGCGGCGGCCGGGCGAGCGCACCGCCGCCGACCGTGAGCGTAGGTACCACCGACTGTCACCGGACAGAGCCTGAACGGCGCTCCGGGCGGACCGGAGGACATTTGATCGCGTCGATCAGGTCGATTGACGGTCGTGAAACGGGACGGCTAGGTTTCTGGACCATCGTCCAGGCGGTGCCGTCAGCGGACGGCCCTGGACTGCCAACGATGGAGGTTCAATGTCGACTCCGAAGAGATGGCATGTCATCACGGCCGCGGCCACCCTGCTCGTCGCCGGCGCCCCGGCGATGGTGGCCAGCGCCGGTCCGGCGGACACCGGGGCGTCCCACCAGCGCACGGTCTGGGCGGGCAGCTGGGCCGCCGCGGTCACCAGGGGAAACGCGACCGGCCTGACCAACACCGGCCTCAACGACCAGAGCGTACGGATGGTCGTGCACACCACCGTCGGCGGAGAGCGGTTCCGGGTCCGGCTCAGCAACTCCTACGGCGAGCAGGCCGTCCGGGTCGGCCGCGCCACCGTCGCGAAGCCGAACACCGCGACCCCCGACGACCTGTCCGACATAGATCCCTCGACCCTGCGGACGCTGACCTTCGGCGGCGCCACCACGGCCACCATGAACCGGGGTGCCGAGCTGGTCAGCGACCCCGTCGCGCTGCCCGTCGGCGACCAGCAGGACCTCGTGCTGACCGTGCACTTCCCGACCCCCACCGGGCCCGTGACCTTCCACGGCCAGTCCCGGCAGACCAACTTCATCGGCGCCAGCGACCTGACCTCCGCCGCCGGCGGGGCCGGGTTCACGATCCGACCGAACTGCTGCTGGTTCTTCCTGTCGGGCATCGACGTGCAGCGCCGGCACAGCCCCGGCTCGGTGGTGGTCTTCGGCGACTCCATCGCCGACGGCAACGGCAGCACCGTCAACGCCAACAAGCGCTGGCCCGACCTGCTCGCCGACCGGCTCATCGACGCCCGCCCGGACGTACGCACCCCGGGGGTGCTCAACCTCAGCCTCGCCGGCAACCGGCTCAACCATGAGGGCCCCGAGCCCGGGGCGGGCGGCTTCCCCGGCTACCACGAACTCGGCCCCAACGCCCTGGCCCGGCTCGACGAGGACGTCTTCGCACAGACCGACGCCCGGACCGTGATCACCCACCTGGGCATCAACGACGTCTGGATGTCGGGCGACTCCGCCGAGCAGATCATCGCCTCGCTGCGGCAGGTCAACCAGCAGGTGAAGGCGCGCGGCCTGCGCAGCCTCGTCGCCACGCTCACCCCGTACGAGGGGCACGGCAACCCGGGGGTGTGGACGCCGGAGAAGGAGGCCACCCGGCAGGCGGTGAACGCGTGGCTGCGCGGCAGCGACGAGTTCGACGGGCTGCTCGACTTCGACCGGGTGCTGCGCGATCCGGCGCAGCCGGGCCGGCTGCTGCCCGCGTACGACTCGGGGGACCACATCCACCCGAACGACGCCGGCAACCAGGCGCTGGCGGACGCCGTACCGCTGCGACTGCTCGGTTTGTGACGAGCGGCGCGGGCGGCGGGCCCTCCGCCGCCCGCGCCGCCGCAGAGAGGGGCCTACCGACCGTGGACGTCACGCAGCTGCTGACCCGCCTCTACAGCGACGAGGGCCGGCAGGACCCGTACCCCTGCTACGCCGCCCTGCACGCGCTGGGGCCGGTCAGCCCGGTGCCGGCGCGCGCGGAGCACCGCTCGGTCGCCGCCGTAGCCGTCGGCTACGACCTGGTCAGCCAGGTGCTGCGCGATCCGCGGTGGTACAAGCAGGCCCCGCCGGACTGGCAGGAGCAGGAGGTGCTGCGCACCCTCCAGACCTCGATGATGTTCGTCAACCCGCCGCAGCACACCCGGATGCGGGCGGCCTTCGCGAGGACCTTCACGCCGCGCCGGCTCGCCGCGCTGGAGCCGATCGTGCACCGGGTCGTCGACGGGCTGCTCGACCGGATGGCCGACGCCGGCGACGCCGACCTCGACTTCGTCGCGGAGTTCGCGTACCCGCTGCCGGCCCTGGTGATGGCGGAGTTCATCGGCATCCCCGCCGGGGAGCTGGACTTCTACCGGCAGCGGGTGGAACGGATCGACGAGTTCCTGGACGTGGCGGGACAGACCCCGCAGCGCCTCGCCGCCGCCAACACCGCTGCCGCCGAGCTACGCGACTTTTACGCCGGCCTGATCGCCCACCGACGCCACCGGCCCGGCGACGACCTGATCAGCGCCCTGGTCGAGGCGGTCGACGCAGGCGACGTGGAGCTGACCGTCGACGAGCTGGTGAGCAACCTGATCGTGCTGTTCAACGCCGCCTTCGTCACCACCGTCTACATGTTCTCCAACGGGCTGCCGCTGCTGCTGGCCCACCCCGACGTGGCCGCCGCGCTGCCGGGCGACGACGCGTTGACCCGGGGCACGGTCGAGGAGATCCTGCGGCTGGAGGCGCCCGTGCACTTCCTGGCCCGGGCCGCGCCCCACGACAGCGAGGTCGGCGGGGTGCCGGTCGGGCAGGACCGCAACGTCCTGCTGATCCTCTCCGCCGCCAACCGGGACCCGGCCCGCTTCGCCGACCCGGACCGCTTCGACCCGCGCCGCACCGGGCCGCCGCCGTTGGCCTTCGGCGCCGGACCGCACTTCTGCCTCGGCGCGGCGGTGTCCCGGCTGGAGGGTCGCCTCGCGCTGCCCCGGCTGCTGGCCCGCTTCCCCGGGCTCACCCTCGCCGAGACGCCGACGTACAGCGGCAGCCTCTTCCTGCGCGGCGTCGACAGGCTGGCCGTACACACCCGAGGAGGACCCGCGTGAGCATCCATCCGCAGGTGGCGGCGTACCGGGCCGCCCGCGAGGCGGCCGGCACCCCGCCGCTGTACACGCAGAGCCTGGCCGAGGCGCGCGCCGCCGACCTCGCCGCGATCCGCGCGGGCGGCGGCGCGGTCGAGCCGGTGCACGAGGTACGCGACACGCGCGTGCCCGGCCCGGCCGGCGACCTGCCGGTGCGCGTCCACCGGCCGGCGGAGGAGGGGCCGCTGCCCACCCTGGTCTACTTCTTCGGCGGCGGGTGGACCCTCGGCAGCGTGGACACCGCCGACGGCATCTGCCGACGGCTGGCCAACGCCGTGCCCTGCCAGGTGGTCACCGTCGGCTACCGGCTGGCCCCGGAGCATCCCTTCCCCGCCGCCGTGTACGACTGCCACGCGGCCACCCGGTGGATCACCGAGAATTCGACGCAGTTCGGCGTCGACCCGCTGCGCGTGGCGGTCGGCGGGGACAGCGCCGGCGGCAACCTCGCCGCCGCCGTCACCCTGCTGGCCCGCGAGCGCGGCGGGCCCCGGCTCGCCGCCCAGCTGCTGGTGTACCCGAACACCGACCAGAGCGCCGACACCGAAACCGACGCCGAGGACCCGCTGCTGTTCAACCGTCGCTCGGTCGCCTGGTACCGGGGCCACTACCTCGCCGACCCCGCCGACGCGCGCCACCCGCTGGCGTCGCCGCTGCTCGCCACCGACCTGACCGGCCTGCCGCCCGCGCTGGTGATCACCGCCGAGCACGACCCGCTGCGCGTCGAGGGGGAGCGGTACGCGCACCGGCTGCGCGAGGCCGGCGTGCCGACCACCCTCACCCGGTACGCCGGCATGATCCACGGCTTCTTCGCCATGCCCGCAGCGTTCGACGACGGCCGCCGCGCCCAGGACCAGGCTGCCGCGTTCCTGCGCGGCCGGCTCGCCAAGCCGGGCGGCGACGCGTCGGGCGCCGGCGGGAAGGGAGACCGGTGATGGTGGAGGGCGTACTGCCGAAGTCGGACCTGCCGGTGGCGCAGCCGTCGCCGGCCAGCCTGGCCGACTTCGCGGGGCCGGCCCGGGCGGCGCTGCCACCCGACGTGTGGGACTACGTCGACGGTGGCAGCGGCGCCGAGACGACGCTCGCCGCGAACCGCCGCGCGCTGGACCGGGTGGCCGTGCTGCCCCGGGTGCTGCGCGGCGTGCACACCCCCCGCACCGGGGCGCGGCTGCTCGGCGCGTCGTACGCCATGCCGGTGGCCGTGGCGCCCATGGCGTACCAGCGGCTCGTGCACCCCGACGGGGAGCTGGCGCTGGCCGCCGCCGCCCGCGCGGCCGACGTGCCGTACGTGGCCAGCACCCTGAGCAGCGTGCCGATCGAGCAGATCGCGGAGACCGGCGCGACGGTCTGGTTCCAGCTCTACTGGCTGCGCGACCGGGGCCTGGTCGCCGACCTGCTGGAGCGGGCGCACGCGGCGGGCTGCACGGCGCTGACGGTCACCGTGGACGTGCCGATCCTCGGCCCGCGGCGGCGCGACGTGCGCAACGCGTTCGCCATCCCGCCGCACGTCGTGGCGGCCAACCTGCCGGCCGGCCGGGACGACCTCGCGCACACCGCCACCCCGGGGGTCTCCGCCATCGCCGCGCACACCGGCGAGGTCTTCGCGCCCGCGCTGACCTGGGCCGACCTGGAGTGGCTGCGCGGCCGTACGGCCCTGCCGCTGGTGGTGAAGGGCGTGCTGGACCCGCGCGACGCGGAGCTGGCGGTGGCCGCCGGCGCGGACGCCGTGGTGGTCTCCAACCACGGCGGCCGGCAGCTCGACGGGGCGCCGGCCACCGCCACCGTGCTGCCCGAGGTGGTGGCGGCGGTGGCCGACCGGTGCGAGGTGCTGCTGGACAGCGGCGTGCGCGACGGCGTCGACGTGCTGCGTGCGCTCGCCCTCGGCGCGCGGGGGGTGCTCGTCGGCCGGCCGATGCTGTGGGCGCTCGCCGCCGGCGGCGAGGCCGGGGCGCGTACGGCGCTGGCGCTGCTGGCCGGCGAGTTCCGCGACGCTCTCGCGCTGGCCGGCTGCGCCGACCCGGCGGCGGCCCGCGAGCTGCGCGTGATCAGGGAGGGCTGACCGGTGGCGGAGACGGTGGACCTGCGCGTGGCCGACCTGCACCCGGCGGTCGACGACCCGGCGCTGAACTCGATGAACTTCCTCAACGAGGTGGCCCAGCACTACCCCGACGCGGTGTCGCTGGCGGCCGGCCGGCCGTACGAGGAGTTCTTCGACGTCGGGGCGCTGCACCGGCACCTGGAGAGGTTCCGCCGGCACCTGGCCGACGACCTGGGGCAGAGCCCCGCGCAGGTGCACCGGACGCTGTTGCAGTACGGCCGCACCAAGGGCATCGTGCACCACCTCGTCGCCCGCAACCTCGCCGTCGACGAGCAGCTGACGGTCGACCCGGAGGCGATCGTGGTGACCGTCGGCTGCCAGGAGGCGATGTTCCTGGTGTTGCGGGCGCTGCGGGCCGACCCGCGCGACGTGCTGCTCGCCGTCGCCCCGACGTACGTGGGGCTGACCGGCGCCGCCCGGCTGCTGGACCTGCCGGTGCGGCCGGTGCGGGGCGGCCCCGCCGGGATCGACCTGTCCGACCTGCGCGAGCAGGTGCGCCTCGCCCGGGCGGCGGGGCTGCGCCCGCGCGCCTGCTACGTGATGCCGGACTTCGCCAACCCGTCCGGAACCAGCATCGGCCTGGCCGACCGGCGGCGCCTGCTCGACCTGGCCGCCGAGGAGGACCTGCTGCTGCTGGAGGACAACCCGTACGGTCTCTTCCCCGCCGCGGAGCCGGGTCGGCCGCCGACGCAGTCCGGTCGGCCGCCGACGCTCAAGGCGCTGGACACCGCGCGGCGGGTGGTCTACCTGGGTTCGTTCGCCAAGACGGTGCTGCCCGGCGCGCGCGTGGGCTACGTGGTCGCCGACCAGCGCGTCGCCGGCGCCGACGGCACGGTGGGGCTGCTCGCCGACCAGCTCGCCAAGATCAAGAGCATGGTCACGGTGAACACCTCGCCGATCGCCCAGGCGGTCGTCGGCGGGGCGCTGCTGGAGCACGGGTGCAGTCTCGTGGCGGCCACCGTGCGGGAACGGGCCGCGTACGGGCGCAACCTGCGCCACCTGGTGGACGGCCTGGCCCGGCGCTTCCCGGCGGGCACCTCGCCGGTGCGGTGGAACGTCCCGGCCGGCGGGTTCTTCGTCGTGGTCACCGTGCCGTTCGGGGTCGACGACGCGCTGCTGCACCGTTCCGCCCGTGGGTACGGCCTGCTCTGGACGCCGATGGCGCACTTCTACGACGACGGCGCCCCGGTCGACGCGCTGCGGCTGTCGGTCAGCGCCGTGACCCCGGAGCAGATCGACCTCGGGCTGGACCGGCTGGCCGCGCTGGTCGCCGACGAGACGGCCCGCCGGGCGGCGAACGCCGAGGTGGGATGACACAACGCGTTCACCGCATGGCAAAGCGCGACTGCCCGTGTTTCGCCGTCCTGGGTGGACACTCATAATGGACGCCATGGTCGCCTGGGAGTACGCGTTGCTGGTCCGCCGTTATCAGGGGCAGGGCCGCGCCTTTCACGTCAGCTTCACCTGGTACGGCCCGGACGGGTCGCGCCGGGACATCACCGCGTACGGCGACACGGCGATCGCGCACCTCAACCGGGCCGGCCGGGAGGGCTGGGAACTGGTCTCCGCCGCCGAGGACGTGAACAACGTCCAGGGCAGCACCGAGGTGCACCGCTACCACCTCAAGCGGCCGGCGGCCTGACGCCCCGGCCCGCCCTCCCGCCCCGGCTCCGGCCCGGGCCGGCCGCCGGCTGTCGGTCACGTGCCGCGGGCGCGGCGGTGTTGCTACCGTTTCCTCCCGCCGCCGCCGACCGGTAGCCCGCCCGGGTGCCGGCGCGCCGCGGCGGGAGGGAGCAGCGTGGCGGCAGGAGAAGGCGCGGCCGGGTCGGCCCGGTTCGTCGTCGGCGTCGACTTCGGCACCCTCTCCGGCCGGGCGGTGGTGGTCGACGTCGCCGACGGCGCCGTGCGGGGCGAGGCCGTCCACCCGTACCGGCACGGGGTGATCAGCGAGCGGCTGCCCGACGGCACGCCGCTGCCACCGGACTGGGCGTTGCAGCACCCCGACGACCACCGCGAGGTGCTTCGCGTCGCGGTGCCCGCCGCGCTGCGCGCCGCCGGGATCCGGCCCGAGGACGTGTGCGGCATCGGCGTCGACGCCACCTCCTGCACGATGCTGCCCGCCCTCGCCGACGGCACCCCGCTCTGCAAGCTGCCCGACCTGGGCGGCCGGCCGCACGCGTACCCGAAGCTGTGGAAGCACCACGCGGCCCAGCGGCAGGCCGCCCGGATCAACGACGTCGCCGCCGCGCGCGGCGAGCGTTGGCTGCCCCGCTACGGCGGCCGGGTCTCCGCCGAGTGGCAGCTCGCCAAGGCGCTGGAGGTGCTGGAGGAGGACCCGGCGGTCTTCGACCGGGCGGAGCGCTTCATCGAGACCACGGACTGGCTGGTCTGGCAGCTCTGCGGCCGGGAGACCCGCAACGTCTCCGCCGCCGGATACAAGGGGCTGCGGCAGGACGGGCGGTACCCGTCGGCGGACTTCCTGCGCGCCCTGCACCCCCGCCTCGACGGCCTGCTGCCGCGCGTCGACGGTCCGCTCGTGCCTGTGGGCTCCCGGGCCGGCGGGCTCACCGCCGCGGCCGCCGCGTGGACCGGGCTGCCGGTCGGGACCGCCGTCGCGGCGGGCGCCATCGACGCGCACGTCACCGCCGCGGCGGCCCGCGCCGTCGAGCCCGGCCGGATGCTCGCGGTGCTCGGCACCTCCACCTGCCTGATCATGAACGCGGCGGCGTACCGCGAGGTGCCCGGCGTCTGCGGCGTGGTCGACGGGGGCGTCACCACCGGGGCCTGGGGCTACGAGGCGGGACAGAGCGGGGTCGGCGACATCTTCGCCTGGTACGCCCGCACCGCCCTGCCGGCCGGCTACGCCGACGAGGCGCGCCGCCGGGGGATCAGCCCGTACGAGCTGCTGGACACCCTGGCCGCCGACCAACCGGTGGGCGGGCACGGGCTGCTGGCCCTGGACTGGCACAGCGGCAACCGCTCGGTGCTGATGGACCACGAGCTGAGCGGCGTGCTGGTCGGGCTGACCCTCGCCACCCGCCCCGAGGAGATCTGGCGGGCGCTGCTGGAGGCCACCGCCTTCGGCGCCCGGACCGTCGTCGACGCGTTCACCGCCGCCGGGGTGGCCGTCGACGAGCTGACCGTGGCCGGCGGGCTGACCGGCAACCGGCTGCTGCTGCGGATCTACGCCGACGTGCTCGACCGGCCGCTGCACGTGCTGGACTCCGCGCACCCGGCGGCGCTGGGCGCGGCCATCCACGCGGCGGTCGCCGCCGGGGCGTACCCGGACGTGCCGGCCGCCTCGGCGGCGATGGGCGCCGGCCGGCGCGAGACCTGGCACCCCGATCCGGCCCGGGCGGCGGCCTACGACGACCTGTACGCCGAGTACCGCGCCCTGCACGACCACTTCGGCCGTGGCGGCACCGACGTCCTGCACCGCCTCCGCACCCTCCGCCTCCGCTCCCACCCCCACTGACCCGCCCCACCCTGCCCCCTCGCCTCACCAGCGCGTCGATCATGCAGTTGTGGTGGGCCGCAGGACGGCATCAAGGCGGATGAAACGGGCACCACAACTACATGATCGACGCCGCATTGGGCGATGCCGCGCGGGTCAGTGCCGCGATGGGGCGGGGCGGGGCGACGACGCCCCCGCTCGGCGGGGCCGGGCGGGGGCGTCGGGGTGGCGCGGATCAGCCGAGGTCGACGGCCGGGTAGAGCGGGAAGCCGCTCAGCAGGTCGCTGGCCTGCTTGCCGATCCGGTCGGCGACGGCCGGGTCGAGGACGTACTTGGCCTTGGACGGGGTGCCGTCCGGGTTGGCGCCCGGCTTGGTCTGGCTGAGCACGGTGTGGATCAGCTCGGCCGTCTCGTCCATCTGCGCGGTGCCGAGACCCCGGCTGGTCAGCGCCGGGGTGCCGATCCGGATGCCGGAGGTGTACCAGGCGCCGTTCGGGTCCTGCGGGACGGAGTTGCGGTTGGTGACGATGCCCGAGTCGAGCAGCGCCTGCTCGGCCTGCCGGCCGGTCAGCCCGTAGCCGGAGACGTCGATCAGCACCAGGTGGTTGTCGGTGCCGCCGGTGACCAGGGTGCCGCCGCGCCGCAGCAGCCCCTCGGCGAGGGCCTGCGCGTTGTCGACGATCCGCTGGGCGTAGTCGGCGAAGTCGGGGCGGCGGGCCTCGGCGAGGGCGACGGCCTTGGCGGCCATCACGTGCGGCAGCGGGCCGCCGAGCACCATCGGGCAGCCCCGGTCGACCTGGTCGGCCAGTTCGGGCTGGCAGAGCACCATGCCGCCGCGCGGGCCGCGCAGCGACTTGTGGGTGGTGGTGGTGACGATGTGCGCGTGCGGCACCGGGTCGAAGTCGCCGGTGAAGACCTTTCCGGCGACCAGGCCGGCGAAGTGCGCCATGTCGACCATGAAGGTGGCGCCGACCGAGTCGGCGATCTCCCGCATGATCCGGAAGTTGACCTTCCGCGGGTACGCCGAGTAGCCGGCGACCAGGATCAGCGGCTTGAACTCGCGGGCCGCCTCGGCGACCTTGTCGTAGTCCACGAGGCCGGTGACCGGGTCGGTGCCGTAGCTGCGCTGGTCGAACATCTTGCCGGAGATGTTCGGCCGGAACCCGTGGGTGAGGTGGCCACCGGCGTCCAGCGACATGCCGAGCATCCGCTGGTTGCCCAGCTCCCGGCGCAGCGCGAACCAGTCCGCCTCGGTGAGGTCGTTGACCTGCCGCACCTGGGCCTTCTTCAGCGCCGGCGACTCCACCCGGTCGGCCAGGATCGCCCAGAACGCCACCAGGTTGGCGTCGATGCCGGAGTGCGGCTGCACGTACGCGTGGGCGGCGCCGAACAGCTCCCGGGCGTGCTCGGCGGCCAGCGCCTCGACGGTGTCGACGTTCTGGCAGCCCGCGTAGAAGCGGCGCCCGACGGTGCCCTCGGCGTACTTGTCGCTGAACCAGTTGCCCATGGTCAGCAGGGTCGCGGGGGAGGCGTAGTTCTCGCTGGCGATGAGCTTGAGCGACTCGCGCTGGTCGGCGAGCTCGGCGCCGATGGCGTCGGCCACCCGGGGCTCGACGGCGCGGATCACCTCGAGGGCGCTGCGGAAGGCGGTGGATTCGGCGTTCAGCGACATGCGACCTCCAGTGACGTGCGGAAGGCCCAGGCGCTCGGCATGCGTCCTCATGACGGGACCGCTTCCCGATGGTTCTCCATCCCTACGCGCCAGTCACGGCCCGCGCCGATCCTACCGGGTCGACCTCGGCGGTTCCCGGCCCACCTCGCCCCGGCGGCGGGCCCCGGCGGGGTGGGCGGTGCGGACGTGGGGTGACCTCGCTGATGCCGGGGCCGACCGACACGGAGTTCTTCGACCGTGCCGAGATGGCGGACACCCGGGTCGGCTCGGGACGCAAGGACGATCCGCGCACCGTGGCCGAGCAGGGCTTCGCGGCGATGCTGCGGGGCGACCAGACGGTGACCGCGGGTTCGCTGCTCAACAAGGTGCAGACCGCCGCCGGCAGGATCGTCCCGGACAAGCTCAGGGCGGCGCAGCACCGCAGGATGGCCGAGCCGGGCTCCGGCAGCTGACCCCTTGCGGGGCCCGGCGGCGGGTCGTACGGCCCGCCGCCGGCACGGAGGCCTCGCGGCCGGGCGCGCCGCTGCCTAGGATCAGCGGCATGGCGGGGGAGGACGGCGAGGGCGGTAGCCTGCTCGCCATCAGCGACCTGCACGTCGGTCACCGGGGCAACCGGGAGGTGGTCGAGGGGCTGCGCCCCGCGTCGCCGCAGGACTGGCTGCTGGTCGCCGGGGACGTGGGCGACACCGTGGCCGACGTGGAGTGGGCCCTCGGCCTGCTCAGCCGCCGGTTCGCGAAGGTCGTCTGGGCGCCGGGCAACCACGAGCTGTGGACGCCGCCCGCCGACCCGGTGGCGCTGCGCGGGGCCGCGCGCTACGCGTACCTGGTGGACGCCTGCCGGCGGCTGGGCGTGCTGACCCCGGAGGACCCGTACCCGGTGTGGCGGGGGGTGGGCGGTCCGGTGCTGGTGGCGCCGCTGTTCCTGCTCTACGACCACAGCTGGCGCCCGGACGGGTTCGACACCCCGGAGGCGGCGCTGGAGGAGGCGTACCGGACGGGGATCGTGTGCACTGACGAGTTCCTGCTGCACCCCGACCCGTACCCGAGCCGGTCGGCGTGGTGCGCGGCCCGCGTCGCCGAGGCCGCGCGCCGGCTCGCCGAACGGGAACCGGGGCTGCCGACGGTGCTGGTCAACCACTGGCCGCTGCTGCGCGAGCCGACCCGGGTGCTGCGCTACCCGATCTTCGCCCAGTGGTGCGGCACCGAGTTGACCGCCGACTGGCACCTGCGCTTCGACGCCGCCGCGGTGGTCTACGGCCACCTGCACATCCCCCGTACCACCTGGCACGACGGGGTGCGCTTCGAGGAGGTCTCGGTGGGCTACCCGCGGGAGTGGCAGCCCCGGGCCGCGCCCCCGGCGCTGCGGCGGATCCTGCCCGCGCCCCAGGCGTGACGACGGGCCCCGGCGCACCGGGGCCCGTGGAGGTTCGTCCGCTCAGGCCGTCACGGCGTCCAGCGACTTCTTGATCGCCTTCGGGTCCGTCGGCTTGCGCGGCGCGTCTGCGCGCAGCGCGATCATCCGCTCGCCGATCTCCTGGAGCTGCTTACGACCGAGGGCCTCGCGCACCTTCGGGAACCACTCCTGCTCCTCCTCCTCGACGTGGTGCAGGACGTTCTCGATCAGCACCGTGGTCTTGGCGTTGAAGCGCTCGTCGCCGGCGTCCATGGTGAACAGCTCGGCGCAGAGCACGTCGGCGACGTGGTGCTCCTCGTACGACTCGAGGATGTCGTCCTCCAGGTCGGGCAGGAGCTTGCGGACCTCGGGGTACATCACCTCGTTCTCGAGGTAGGTGTGGACCGTGAGGGCTTCCAGGATCTCGTTCACCAGCTTCTGCCGGCGCGCCGCCGGACCCTCCTCGGCATCCTGGAACGCCTTGAACAGGCGGCGCATCTCCTTGTGGTCCTCTTTCAACAGGACGATGGCATCGGTGGACACCGTTGACCTCCTCGCTCGGCTGACGACTTCTCCCGTACCCCCGGGGTGAGCAGCCAAAACGGGCAGGGCCCGGCGGTGAACCGCCGGGCCCTGCCACTGTCGTGCCGTGGTGTCAGCGCACCACGTTGTACGCGTTGACCATGCCGGAGCCGTAGAAGCCGTTGCGCTTGCCGCCGGAGCAGGTCGCGTCGTAGGCGTTCGGGCCGGCGGCGATCAGCGGCACCGGGTTGTAGACGCCGCCGGGGCACGAGATCGCCTCGGCGGTGTTGCCCAGGAAGGCCGACAGCTGACCGGGCGCCATGCCCGGGTGCGCCGAGACGGCCAGGGCCGCCACGCCGGCGGCGTGCGGCGAGGACATCGAGGTGCCCTGCTTGAAGCCCCAGCCGTTGGTCTTCGTGGTGGTGTTGTAGGTGGTGGACAGGATGCCGTCGGTGGAGGTCGAGCTGGCACCCCGGGTGCGGAAGCGGGTGTCGCCACCCGGCGCCGTCACCTCGACCACACCCTGGCCGTAGGAGGAGTAGTAGCTCTTCTGCCCGGTCGGGCCGACCGCCGACACGGTCACCACGCCCGGCGCCTCACCCGGCAGGATGAGGCAGGAGTTGGTGAGGTTCTCGCGCTCCTCGGGCGTCCCGTTGTTCGGGCTGCCCGTGTCGGTGATCTTGTGGGCGAGGTCCCAGTTGCTGTTGCCCGCGGACGCCACGTGCAGCACGCCCTTGCCCTGCGAGTAACGCAGGGCCCGCTGGACCGCCTTCCACACCGGACGCTGGCGCGCGTCGTTGCGGCAGTTGAGCTGCCACGGGTCGATGTAGTAGCTGTTGTTGGTCACCTGCATGCCCTGCTCGGCGGCCCACATGAACCCGCAGACCGCGGCCTCCGGGTAGATGTAGCCGTCGTCGTTGACCACCTTGACGGCGGCCACCTTGACGCCCGGGGCGACCCCGGTCACGCCGACGCCGTTGACGGCGGCGGCGATGGTGCCGGCCACGTGGGTGCCGTGGTCGGAGGTGGTCGGGTTCCAGGCGGCCTCGGTGGTGTCGGTGACGCCACCGATGCAGGACGTGCTCTTGTTCTTCGCGATCTGGGTGGCCAGATCGGGGTGGCTGGACGAGATGCCGCTGTCCAGTACGCCCACCACCACGTCGGCGCGGCCGGCGTTGACGGCGTGGGCCTGCGGGACGTCGATCATCGGCATGTCCCACTGCTGACCGAAGAGGGGCTCCTTGGTCGGGTCGGCGGTCGTGTTGGCCGCCTCGGCCGCGGAGACCTCCAGGGTCTCGCCCTCGTCGAGGGCGCTGCCCAGGCCGGCCGTGGACGCCACCGAGTCGACGCCCGCGCCCGCCACGTCCGTGACGAAGTCGGGGTTGGTCGACCGGACGACGAGCACGCCGATCTGGTCGTAGCTGGCCACCACGGTGCCGTTGGCGGCGGCCACGCGGGCGGCCGCCTTGTCGGTCTTGGCACCCTGCGGGGCGAGGACCAGGAACGTGGTGTCCGGGCCGGCGGCCGACGCCGCCGGGGCCACCCCGCCGGCGACGGCGAGGCCGACGCCGAGCGTCACGGCGGACGCGGCAGCCAGTGTCTTGCGACGGAGGTTCTTCACACAGACTCCCAGGGGCTGTTTCCAGCCGGGGTACGCCCCCTGGCGGGGAGCGGCCGGCGGGAGGAGGGCGGGACGCCCGCCTCCGATGGACCAGCGTAGGAGCCTGTTGTGGCGTTACACACAGCCGTTCGGGCAGACAGAAGGTGTCAGACGGTGGCGAGGGTGTGCGGGATCTCGTCGAGCAGCTCGCGGGCGAGGAACCCGATCCGGCCGTACCGGGGAACCAGCCGCTGACCGCTCACCGCGTGCGCGAACGCCGCCCAGCACGCGGCCTGCGCCGGCTCCGCGCCCCGAGACAGCAGGCCCGCCAGCAGCCCGGCGCGGACGTCCCCGCTGCCGGAGGTGCCCAGTCCGGCGTCGCCGCTCTCCTCCCGCCAGCTCCGGCCGTCGGGGGTGGCGATGTGGCCGTAGAGCGACACCACCGCGTCGTACCGGCGGGCCAGCTCCGTCGCCTCGGCGTCGAGGTCGTCGCCGGGCTCCCGGTCGAGCAGGTGCCGGGCCTCGGTGAGGTTGGGGGTGAGCACCACCGGCCGCCCGGGCCCGACCAGCAGGTCCGGGGCGTGGCTGAGGGCCCCCAGGGCGTACGCGTCGAGCACCAGCGACGTCTGCGGACCGGCCGCGTCGAGCACCAGGCGCAGCAGGCGGCCGGTCTCGTCGATGTCCTTGAGGCCGGGGCCGACGGCCACCACGTCCGCCTCCGCCACCAGTTCGCCCAGCAGCTCGCCGGGCTGCCCCGCGACCGCCCCGTCGGCGGTCTCCGGCAGGCCCACCACCAGCGCCTCGGGCACCTGGATGCTCAGCGCGGCGGCGGTGGACTCGGCGGCGGCGAGCTGGAGCACCCCGGCCCCGGCCCGCAGCGCGGCCACCCCGGCGAGCAGCACCGCGCCGGGGGTGAAGCGCGAGCCGCCGACCACCAGCACCGTGCCCCGGGCCTCCTTGCCGCCGGTCGGCACGGGCAGCGCCCAGTCCCGCAGCAGGCCGGGGGTGATCACCCGGGTGTCAGACCGGTTCGGCATGGACCTCGTCCTCCCTGGTCGGCCAGGCACCCTGCTCGTGCAGGTGACCGATGTCGTTGAACACGTCGGGGGCCAGCCGGCCGTCGGCGTCGGCGGACCACCCGGTGATCGAGCAGTTGGCGATGACGTGTTCGCGGGTCAGCGCCATCAGCTCCGTCTCGGTGAGCCCCTCCACCAGGTACCGGGTCAGGAAGACCAGGGCGTCGTGGCCGAACAGCAGCACGCGCCGGCCCTCGTGGTCGCGGCGCAGGTCGCCGAGGAGGGCACGCAGGCGCAGCGCCACGTCGGTCCAGGACTCCCCGCCCGGCGGCCGGTAGTAGAACTTGCCGAGCCGGTCGCGGCGCGCGGCCTCCTCCGGGTGCCGCTGGCGCACCCCCTGGCCGGTCAGGCCGTCGAGGATGCCCAGCTCCCGGTCGCGCAGCCGTTCGTCGCGGGTGAGCGGGATCCCGGTGCCGGCCAGGGCCAGCTCGGCGGTCCGCACCGCCCGCAGGTACGGCGACACCACCGCCACGTCGGGCCGGTGGGCCTCGGGCAGCCCTGCCAGCCACCGCGCGGTGGCCCGCGCCTGCTCCTCCCCGGTGGGGCTCAGCGGCACGTCCGCGTCCCGGTGGGTCAGGTCGATCAGCTCGGCGCCGGACGCCTCGGCCGCCGTGGCCGCCACGTTCGCCGTGCTCTCGCCGTGCCGGACGATCCAGAGCGTCGCCAGTTCCGCCATGCGGCAACCCCTACCCGGGGCACGCGCCGGGTAACCGCACCGGCTGGCCGACAGTGTCCGCTCCCGCTGGGGCCGGCCGATCCCGCCACCGATCCCGTCACCGGTTCCGTCCGCACCGGTCTCCGTGGGGCGGGTCGGTGCGGTTCGAGACGCCGGACGACACGGTGCGCCGGGCGGCCAGCCCCGAACCCGGCCGCCCGGCGCGGCCGGTCACCGCCGGCGGGTCGGCGTGGCGCGGGCGACGCCGACGACCTCCCGCCGGATCTCCTCCAGCCGGTCGGCCAGCTCACGCGGCCGGCTGAGGGCCACGGGATGCCCGCCGTCCATCTCGTCGGGCGTGACGCCCAGCCGGTCGGACACCAGCCGGCGCAGGAAGTCGATCGGGAAGAAGCGGTCCCCCCGGCAGAGCAGCGCCCGGGTCGGCACCTCGGGCCAGGCACCGAGCGGCCAGGGCTTGCCGAACGGCGTGCCCGACTGGTCCCGGGCGTGCGCCGTGGCCTCCTCGATGAGCGGCGGCGGCAGCTCGTGGAAGAAGATGACGCCGGGGTCCCCGTCCTGCTCCGGCGTCCAGCCCTCGCGCTCGGCCTGGACCTGCCTGGCGTGTGCGTAGCCGGCGTTCTCCCACCACTCGCCCGGCGACTCACCGGGCGAGGGCACCATCGGGGTCAGCAACACGAGCAGCTCGGCGCCGACGCGGTCGCACACCAGCGGGCCGGTGAACGCGCCGAACGACTGGGCCACGACGACCAGGTCCGTACGGTCTCCGATGGCCCGGACGGCGGCGTCGGCGTACTCCGTCAGTCCCGCCGAGTCGTCGGCGCACGGCAGGTCGACCGCCACCACGTCGTGCCCCCGGTCCCGCAACTGGCCCGCCAGGAGGTGCCAGTACCAGGGCCCGCTGCCCGCGGGGGGAATCAACACGTAGGTCGCCATGGTCAGCGCCGCTCCAGTTCCGTCGGGTGGCCGACGACCCGCGCGGGCATCCGGTCACCATGCCCGGTCCCGTGGTGCCGATCGTCGTACCGGTCGTGGTGCCGCCACCACTGCTGCGGGTATTCCAGCTCCTCCTCCTGCCGGCCCAGCGCCGTCAGGTCGAGGTAGTTGTAGGTGTTGATCAGCGCGTCGCCGCCGCGGGAGAAGGCCGAGTAGGTGTGGAACACGTCCGCGCCGTCGCGGAGGAACACGCTCAGCCCGGAGCACTCCGCGTCGCCCCTGGTGGCCCCGAAGTCGGGATTGAAGTCCCCACCGAAGGACGAGAACCAGGCAACCGTCCACCCCATCCGCCGCCGGAACGGCTCGATCCTGGCCAGCGGTGCCCGGGACACCAGCACCAGCCTGGTGTCCCGGGCGTGCAGGTGAGCCGGGTGGCCGAGGTTGTCGACCTGTAGGGAGCAGCCGACGCAGCCCTCGTCCCAGTCGGGGTGGAACATGAAGTGCCGGACGATGAGCTGACGACGGTCGCCGAACAGCCCCGGAAGGTCCACCGGCCCGTCCGGAGACTCGAAGACGTATTCCTTGTCGACCCGGACCATCGGCAGCCGGCGCCGCTGGGCACTCAACGCGTCGCGTGCCCGCGTCAGCTCCTTCTCCTTGACGAGCAGCTCCGCACGGGCCGTCTCCCACTCGTCCCGGCTGACAACTCTTTGCTGCGTCATGCTGGTTCGCTCCTGCCTCTGTCTCTCGGGTGCGTCAGCGGCGCGCCGCCACCGCCGGCCGCCCCGGTTGAGACGGTCGGGGCACGGAGAACTCATCGCCGCCGCCGTGGTCACCGGGTCAGCGGCAGCCCGAAGGCCGCAAAGACGCGGGGCGGGAACGCGGTCACCTCCACGATCTCGCCACCCTCGACGCGGAGCACGTCGAGGCCCAGCGCCCGGTAGCGGGACCGGCCCGGCTCACGCAGGTAGCCGGCGACGGCGGGCTGGCGGTTGGCCCGGGTGGGCACGTGACACCAGTCCTTCCCGCCGGCGGATCCGACCAGCGCGGGGGCCCAGCACTCCACGATCGCGGCCCGTCCCTCGTACCACGTCGGTTCGGGTGGCATGGTGAAGCGGGCGTCCTCACTCAGCAGCGCCGCCAGCGCCGTCAGGTCCCCGCGTTCGGTGGCCTCCACGTACCGCTGGAGCACCGCCCGTTCCTCACCGCTCGGGTCGGTCGCCGTCGACCACTCCATCCGTCGTCGCGGCAGGTGCTGCCGGAGGGTGGCGCGCGCCCGCTGGAGGGCGCTGTTGACCGCGGCGACCGTGCCGTCGAGCAGCGCGGCGGTGTCGGCCGCCGGCCAGCCGAGCACGTCGCGCAGGATGAGCACCGCCCGCTGCCGGGACGGCAGGTGCTGGATCGCGGCGAGGAACGCCAGCTCGATGGTCTCCTTCGCCACCAGTGCGGTGTCCGGCTCGTCGTCGGAGGGCGCGGCCGGATCGAGCAACCGGTCCGGGTACGGCTGGAGCCAGGGGACCTCCACCTGCGGCAACGAGGTCCGGCCGGGCTTGGCGGCGCGGGACACCGTCGGCACGACGAGCGGACGTGGCTGCCGGTGGCGGCGGTCGAGGAAGTCGAGGCAGGCGTTGGTCGCGATCCGGTAGAGCCAGGCCCGCACCGTGGACCGGCCCTGGAAGGTCTCCCGCCTGCGCCAGGCCCGCAGGAACGTCTCCTGCACGAGGTCCTCGGCGTCGTCGAACGAGCCGAGCATCCGGTAGCAGTGCACCTGCAACTCCCGCCGGTACCGGTCGGTCAGCTCCGCGAACGCCTCTGCGTCGCCCTCCCGGACGGCGTCACCCACCGTTCTCTCGCCGACCCCGCCCGATTCCGTGCCACCTTCACCCACGAACCGTCCTCCGTCCTGTCCACCCGATCATCACGTGCCGCCGTCCAGAGATATGACGACCGACGGACGCCGGAGTCATCGCCCCGGGGCGTCCGATTTCGGGCGAGGCCGTCGACCAGGTCCGCCGGAAGGCGCCGGGACCCGCGGCCGGGCGTGATCGGTGCCGGGCCGGGTAAGCGCTGCCTCCACCGATCACCGAGACGGGGAGGTGCGCCGTGGCCACCATGGTCAGGGAGCCGGCGAGCCCGGTGAAGGACCAGAACTACGACCTGATCCACGCGCTGCAGATGTCGTTGCAGCACATCTGGCAACTGGAGAACTACGTCGCCGACGCCGACGCGCGGGGCGACACGGAACTGGCCACCTGGTTCCGGAAGATCCAGGAGAACAACCGCAAGGCGGGCGAACAGGGCAAGAAGATGCTCCTGGTGCGCCTCCAGGAGGAGATGAGCTGAGCCCGCGTGAACGTGTAAGGGAAGGGCCCCTTGTTGACGCCTCGCGTCAACAAGGGGCCCTTCCTTACACCCCGGCGCGCGGGCCCGTGCCGGGCGGCCGGGCGGGTTACGGTGTCAGGCGTGGCGACGCCGGCCGAGGAGATCCAGGTGGGGGAGCGGCTGGTACGCGTCTCCAGCCCCGACAAGCCGTACTTCCCGGAGCTCGGGCTGACCAAGCGGGACGTGGTGTCCTACTTCCTCGCCGTCGGCGACGGCGTCCTGCGCGCCCTGCGGGACCGCCCGACCATGCTGGAGCGGTGGCCGCGCGGCGTGTTCGAGGGGGCGAAGATCGGCACCCGGCAGGACAACCGGGGCGACGCCTTCTACCAGAAGCGGCTGCCGGCGGGCGCGCCCGAGTGGGTGCGCACCGCCCACATCACCTTCCCGAGCGGGCGTACGGCCGACGAGGTCGCGCCGAGCGAGCTGGCGGTGGTGATCTGGGCGGCCAACCTGGGCACGCTGCGGTTCCATCCGTGGCCGGTCTCCGCCGCCGACGTGGAGCGGCCCGACCAGCTGCGCATCGACCTGGACCCGATGCCGGGGGTGGGCTTCGACCAGGTGGTGCCGGTGGCCCACGAGGTGCGCGCGTTCCTGACCGAGCTGGGGCTGACCGGCTACCCGAAGACCACCGGCGGGCGGGGCCTGCACGTCTATCTCTCCATCGAGCCCCGGTGGAGCTTCGGCGACTGCCGGCGGGCGGTGCTGGCGCTGGGCCGGGAGATGCAGCGCCGGCTGCCGGAGCTGGTCACCACCACGTGGTGGCGGGAGCAGCGGGACCGGCCGGTCTTCGTCGACTACAACCAGATGTCCCGGGACCACACGATGGCCTCGGCGTACTCGATCCGTCCCACCCCGCAGGCGTTGGTCTCCGCGCCGCTGGACTGGTCGGAGCTGGACGACGCCCGGCCGGAGGACTTCGCCGTGACCACGATGCCCGCCCGGTTCGCCGAGCGCGGCGACCCGCACGCCGGCCTCGACGACAGGCGGTTCTCCCTGGAACCGCTGCTGGAACTGGCCGACCGGGAGGGGCTGGAGGCCCCACCGGAGCGCTGAGCCGGGAGACCGCCGCGCCGGTTCACTCCCACGGGCTGCGTTCGCCGTCGAACTCCTCGAAGACCAGCCAGGTGCGGGTGGAGAGCACCCCGGCGATGCTCTGCACCCGGCCCAGCACCACGTCGCGCAGGGTGGCGTTGTCCGGCGCCCGGACCAGGGCCAGCACGTCGTGGTCGCCGCCGAGCAGGGCGGCGTGCTCGATGTAGCGGACCCGGGCCAGCTCCGCCGACACCTCCCGCCAGGTGTTCTGTTCGATCTTCAACGCGATGTACGCCGAGGTGCCCAGCCCCGCCGCCTCGGGCGCGACCTGGGCCCGGAAGCCGGTGATCACCCCGTCGCGCAGCAGCCGCTCGACCCGGGCGTACGCGTTGGTGCGGGAGATGTGGATCCGCTCGGCGAGCGTACGCACCGACGTGCGGCCGTCGCGGACCAGCTCGTCGAGGATCCGCCGGTCCACGTCGTCCAACGGTCGCGCCGAACGTCCCGTTCCGGCCACCGGCTCCGCTGCGCCCCCGGACTCCTGGCTCATCCCGCCGCCTGTCCCATGCCATCCGTCCCGCGTTTGTCCTGGATCTTGAGTCAATCATCCGACAGCAGGAGCATAGGCCCACCACACGTCCAGGAGGTCCCGCCGTGACGACCACACCCGAGGCGGTCCGCAGGGCATCCCCGCGCAGCCGTCGGAAGGCCACCCCACCCGACCCGGCCACGCCGCTGCTCCCGGCCACCGAGCCCGTCCGCCTGCTCGATCCGACCGGCACGCCACTGCGCGCCCCCGCCGACTACCCCGAGCCGCCCGTCGAGGCGCTCGTCGAGATGCACCGGCGGATGGTCGTCGGCCGCCGCTTCGACGTCCAGGCCACCGCCCTGACCAAGCAGGGCCGGCTGGCCGTCTACCCGTCCTCGCGCGGGCAGGAGGCCTGCCAGGTCGGCGCCGTCCTCGCCCTGCGCGACACGGACTGGGTCTTCCCGACCTACCGCGAGTCGATGGCCCTGGTCTCCCGGGGCATCGATCCGGTCGAGGTGCTGACCCTGCTGCGCGGGGACTGGCACTGCGGCTACGACCCCGCCGAGCGGCACACCGCCCCGCAGTGCACCCCGCTGGCGACCCAGTGCGTGCACGCCGCCGGGCTGGCCTACGGCGAGGCGTACCAGGGGCGCGACACCGTCGCGCTGGCGTTCATCGGTGACGGGGCGACCAGCGAGGGCGACTTCCACGAGGGCGTCAACTTCGCCGCCGTGTTCAAGGCCCCCGTCGTCTACTTCGTGCAGAACAACCGGTACGCCATCAGCGTCCCGCTGTCGCGGCAGACCGCCGCGCCGTCGCTGGCGTACAAGGGCGTGGGCTACGGCGTGCCCAGCGAACAGGTCGACGGCAACGACCCGGTGGCCGTGCTCGCGGTGCTCACCCGCGCGGTGGAGCACGCCCGTTCCGGCAAGGGCCCGTTCCTGGTCGAGGCGCACACCTACCGGATGGAGGCGCACACCAACGCCGACGACGCGAGCCGCTACCGCGACGGCGCCGAGGTCGAGGCGTGGCGGGACCGGGACCCGGTGGCCCGGCTGGAGACGTACCTGCGGGCCCGGGGCGCGCTCGACGACGCCGCCGTCGCGGCGGTCACCGAGGAGGCCGAGGCGTACGCCGCCGACCTGCGCGTCCGCATGAACGCGCAGCCGACGGTCGACCCGATGAGCCTCTTCGAGCACGTCTACGCCGAGCCCACCCCGCAGCTGGTCGAGCAGCGCGAGCAGGTCCGCGCCGAGCTGGCCGCCGCCCAGGACGAGGAGGGTGAGCGCTGATGGCCGCCCTGACCATGGCGAAGGCGCTCAACGCCGCGCTCGCCGACGCGATGCTCGACGACGACCGGGTGGTCGTCTTCGGCGAGGACGTCGGGGCGCTCGGCGGCGTCTTCCGGATCACCGACGGCCTCCAGGCCCGCTTCGGCGACAAGCGCTGCTTCGACACCCCGCTCGCCGAGGCCGGCATCGTCGGCTTCGCCGTCGGCATGGCCATGTCCGGGCTGCGCCCGGTGGTCGAGATGCAGTTCGACGCGTTCGCGTACCCGGCGTTCGAGCAGATCGCCTCGCACGTGGCGAAGCTGCGCAACCGCACCCGGGGCGCGCTCAGCGTGCCCATCGTCATCCGGGTGCCCTACGCCGGCGGCATCGGCGGCGTCGAGCACCACTGCGACTCCAGCGAGGCCTACTACGCGCACACCCCCGGCCTGAAGGTCGTCACCCCGGCGACGGTCGAGGACGCGTACTCGCTGCTGCGCCAGGCGATCGACGATCCCGACCCGGTCGTGTTCATGGAGCCGAAGAAGCTCTACTTCTCCAGCGCCGAGGCGGAACTGCCGGCCAGCACCGCGCCGATCGGCCGGGCGGTCGTGCGTCGCCCCGGCCGCGACGGCACCCTCGTCGCGTACGGGCCGGCGGTGCCGGTCGCGCTGGAGGCCGCCGAGGCCGCCCGCGAGGAGGGCTGGGACCTGGAGGTCGTGGACGTGCGCAGCATCGTGCCGTTCGACGACGAGACCGTCACCGCCTCGGTCCGGCGTACCGGCCGGTGCGTGGTGATCCAGGAGGCCCAGGGCTTCGCGGGGGTGGGCGCCGAGATCGCCGCCCGGGTGCAGGAGCGCTGCTTCCACGCCCTGCACGCCCCGGTGCTGCGGGTGTCCGGGCTGGACATCCCGTACCCGGCGCCGATGCTGGAGCACACCCACCTGCCGTCGGTGGACCGGATCCTCGACACGGTGGCCCGCCTCCAGTGGGACGACCAGCCCGACGGGCGCTGGCTGAGCCGGGGGAGCGCGGCGTGACCGCCGTGGACGGGGCGCAGGTCTTCCTCCTGCCCGACCTGGGCGAGGGGCTGAGCGAGGCCGAGATCGTCGAGTGGCGGGTCGCCGTGGGCGACGTGGTCACGGTGGACCAGAGCGTGGTGGAGGTGGAGACCGCCAAGGCCGTCGTCGACGTGCCCTGCCCGTACGCCGGGCGGGTCGTGGCGCTGCACGGCGCGGCGGGTGAGACCCGCCCGGTCGGCCAGCCGCTGATCACCATCGCGCCCCTCGACGGCGACGGCGGGGCCGGCGACGAGCCCGCCGCGCACGCCACCTACCGCGAGGAGGAGCGCGCCGGGTCCGGCAACGTCCTCATCGGGTACGGCACCGGCCACGGCGGTGCGGGGCGGCGGCGTCGCCGGCCCCGTCTCGTGGCCGCGCCCGATCCCATCCCGGCGGCTCCCGCCCACGCCGCACCGCCGGCGGCGCCCGCCCCGGCGGCGACTGCGGTCGGCGCGGCCGACCGTCCGCACGGCGCGGCGGCGCCCCTGGTCATCTCGCCCATCGTGCGCCGGCTGGCCCGCGAGCACGGGCTCGACCTGGCCGCCCTGCGCGGCACCGGCCCCGGCGGCGTGGTGCGCCGGGCGGACGTGGAGGCCGCCGTCGCCGAGGCGGTGACGCCGGCTGCCCGGCTGGCCGCGGTGCCGGACGAGCCCGTCGCGTCGGCGGTCTCCGGCGCCGAGGACCTGGTCGTCCCGCTGACCGGCATCCGCAAGGCGATCGCCGACAAGCTCTCCCGCAGCCGGCGGGAGATTCCCGAGGTGACCATCTGGGTGGACGTGGACGCCACCGGGCTGCTGGAGACCCGCGCGGCGATCAACGCGGCGACCCCGGACGCGCCGGTGAGCATCCTGGCCCTGCTGGCCCGGATCTGCCTGTCCGGGCTGCGCCGGTACCCGCAGCTCAACGCCCGGGTCGACACCGAGGGCCAGCGGATCGTCCAGTCCGCCGGGGTGCACCTGGGCATCGCCGCCCAGACCGACCGAGGGCTGGTCGTGCCGGTGCTGCGGGACGCGCAGCGGCTGACCACCGCCGAGCTGGCCGCCGAGCTGACCGCGACCACCACGGCCGCCCGGGCCGGCACGCTGCCCCCGGCCCGGCTGACCGGCGGCACGTTCACGCTCAACAACTACGGCGTCTTCGGCGTCGACGGCTCCACCCCGATCATCAACCACCCGGAGGCGGCGCTGCTCGGGGTGGGACGGATCGTGGACAAGCCCTGGGTGGTGGACGGGCAGCTCGCCGTGCGGAAGGTGACGCAGCTCAGCCTGACCTTCGACCACCGGGTCTGCGACGGCGGGGTGGCCGGCGGCTTCCTGCGGCACGTCGCCGACTGCGTCGAGCGGCCGGCGGTGCTGATCGCCAACGTCTGACCCCGGACGCGACGGCCCCGGCTCCGCCTCCCGGCGGCGCCGGGACCGTCGCCGTCGCGGCAGGCGTTTCCCGGCAGCCGGGCCGGGAATGCGGGCCGGGCAGTCTCGCCGAGGGGAGGACGAGGTGGCCTATCCGGACATGCCCTCCGCCGGCGGCGTGCGCCGGCACGCGGTGGCCGGCGCCCCGCTGCTCTGCGACGCCCGGGAGCACGGCCTGGTCGGCGACGGGACGGCCAACGACCAGCCGGCGCTCGCCGCGCTGGTGGACCGGCTCGGCGACGCGTACGCCGCCGACGGCCGGGCCCGGATCATCTACTGCCCGCCCGGGGTCTACTCGATGCGGGACTCGGGCACCGTGTGGCGCAGCGGGGTGTCGCTCATGGGCGCGGGACCGGGCGCGACCCGTTTCGTGCTCAGCAACGCCGGCAACCGGGCCGACCCGTCGCCGCTGGCGTTCTACACCACCCTCCAGCACGGCGCCAGCCGGAACCGGAACCTGTCCGACTGCACCTTCGCCGACTTCGAGATCGACGGCTCGGAGGTGGCGTCCGCGGACTACAACCCGCTGGCCAAGGGCCTCGGCCTCCAGTACGTCGTCCGCGGCGTGTTCCGCAACCTGTACATCCACCACACCGCCGCCACCGGCCTGGGCTGCGACTTCCTCCAGGACTGCCTGATCGACGGGGTGCTGGTCACCGGGTGCGGGCGGCTGGACAACGGCACCGAGATGGGTGGCGCGGGCATCGGCATCGGCATCGGCGGCTGGGGCAGCGTCGAGCGGTTCAACATCGTCAACTGCAGCGCGGTGGCCAACGCCACCAACGGCATCTTCCTGGAGTTGCAGGAGGCGGACCACCTGCGCCCACGGGGCGTACGGATCATCGGCTGCCACGCCCAGGGCAACCGCTTCGGCATCTCCGACTGGGGCGCGAACGGCCTGATCGTCTCCGCGTGCACCATGACCGGCAACCTGGAGGCGGGCTTCCACGTCTCGGCGAAGGGCACCACGCACACCGCCGGCCGGGGCGGCATCCTCACCGACTGCGTGATCGACGGCAACCTGCGCGACGGGGTGAGCATCGGCAACACCCCCGGTCCGTACACGATCCGCGGCAACCGGATCAGCGGCAACGGCCGGTACGGCTACCACCAGCGCAACCTCGGCGGGTCCGAGGAGCACGTCGCCGAGGAGATCGTCATCGAGAGCAACGACTTCTACGGCAACAGCGCCGACGCCATCCGCATCGACCGTCCGGTCCGCGACGCCTTCCTGGTCGCCAACCGGATCCGGAACAACGGGCGGCAGTGGGCGCCCGCGACGAGCGCACACGGCGACTCGGTGCGGTACTCCGAGAAGTCGGTGGTGGACCGGCGGGCGACCTGGCCGAACGACGGTCACCGGGGCAAGGTGGTGCGGGTCGACGAGCGCATCGCCGTGGTAGCGGCCAACGACGACACCGAGCTCACCCTCGCGCCGATCCGGCCGGACTCCCCGAGCGCATGGAGCGGAGGCACTCCGGCGCCGGGCACCCCGTACGAGCTGCCCGCCGGGCCGCCGGTGCGGGCCGGCATCGCGATCAACGCCGCCGTCGAGTCGGCCACCATCCGGGGGAACCGGATCTGGGACAGCCGCGAGCCGAGCACCCAGAACCACGGACTGTGGATCACCGAGCAGGGCAGCTGCGTGGACTGCCGGGTCGAGGACAACGACTTCGCCGGCAACGCGGACTCCGCCGTCCGGCTGGACACCCCACCGGTCGGCGGCCGGTGGGAACGCAACCACGGCTGACGACGACCGGCCGGGCGGCCGGCCCCGTCGGCGGCGGCGCGCCGGTCGTGTCGTGCCGCACCCGTCGCCTCGCCGCCCGGATCGCGGGTGCGGGACGGCTGTGCGCCGACACCGACGACGCGGTGGCCCGAACCGGGACGCGGCGGGAGTCAGGGGGCGGCCGGTGGGCGCGCCGGACGATTCCGGACGGACCCGGAAACCGGCGCGTGCGGCCCTTTTCCGTGCAGTGCGGGAAATGCTTCCCATAATTGCTTTCGCAATTCCGTGGAAATTGCGCGTCCATCCGGCGCGGCGTGGAGAGAATGTGGCTGAGGACACCAGACAACGGGGGGACGCATCATGGAGTTGAGGCGGCGACTGACGGTGCTGGCCGTGACCATCGCGGCCACGCCGTTGGCCCTCGGCGGGTGCACCGCCGACCGCAAGCCGGGTGCCCGGCCGGCCGAGGGGCAGGCGGCGGCGCCGGAGCTGACCGTGACGCCCACCGACCGCGCCCGCGAGGTGCCGATCACCGCCGAGGTGGGGACCGCGGTCAGGAACGGGAAGGTCACCGCCGTGCGAATCACCGACGACAAGGGCGCGCAGGTCGCGGCGGAGCCCCGGGAGGACGGCTCGGGCTGGGTGCCGAAGGCGCCCCTGAAGCCGCGGCGCACCTACACCGCGGAGGTGACCGCCACGGGCGACTCGGGCACGACGACGACCCGGAAGACCACCTTCACCACGATGCCGAAATCGACGAAACCGGAAATCACCAGCACGTTGTACTTCGCCGGTGATCGGACGTACGGCACCGCGATGCCGGTGACCGTGGCGTTCGACCCACCCATTCCGAAAGAGGCCAGGGACGACGTGCAGCGCCGATTGTTCGTGAAGACGGATCCGCCGCAGCCGGGCGCCTGGTCTTGGGTGTCCGACGGCAGTCAGGCCTATTACCGGGCCCCCGATTTCTGGCGCCCGGGGACCCGCATCAGCGTCCGGGCCGGGCTGGAGGGCCTGCCCATCGGCAAGGACCGGGTCGGCGACTCCGACCGCACGGCCACGTCGAAGATCGGCCGGCAGGTGGCCCTGGAGATCGACAACGCGACCAAGCAGATGTCCGTGCTGCGCGACGGCAAGGTGGTTCGCAAGATCCCGGTCAGCATGGGCAAGCCGAGCACGCCGACCTCCAGCGGCAAGATGGTGATCATGGAGAAGCACCAGTTCACGACGTTCGACACCCGGGGCTCGGCCGACCCCTACGTGGTCGACGTCGAGGACGCCCAACGGCTCACCTGGGGCGGCGAGTTCATCCACGCGGCGCCGTGGTCGGTGGGGGACCAGGGAAACACCAACGTCTCGCACGGCTGCACCAACGTCTCCAACGAGGCCGCGGACTGGCTGATGGGCGTCACCCAGGTCGGCGACCTGGTCACCATCAAGGGCACTGAGGTCGAGCTGACCGAGGGCAACGGCTGGACGGCCTGGAACGTCAGCTGGGACGAGTTCGTCAAGGGCAGCGCGCTGCCCGTGCCGGCCGGGCTGCGGCCGTCCCCGTCGGCCGTGCCGCACCCCGGCGCGGTGGCCGGGGGCTCGCCGGCGCCGGCGCCGTCCGTCCGCGGCGGCTGATCCGACCGTACGCACACCCGGGGGACCGGTCCGCCGCCACGCGGGGCCGGTCCCCCGGGTGTCGATCGGACCGAAGCGTTTCCCGCCGACCCCGTCGTGCGCGCCGGTCCCCTGGCGCGGCGGTCGCACCGGGGCGTTTCCCGCCGACCCCGTCCGGCGTCGAGGCTCAGCCCAGCGGCACCCGGGCCACGCCGGGGCCCGTGAGGCTGCCCAGCCACAGGTGGTTGCCGTGCTGGCGGACGCCGGTGACCATGTCGTAGGTCCCGCGCGGGCCGTGCAGGGTCCGCAGCACCCGCCCCTCGCCGTCGACGAGGGCCACCAGGCCGTAGCGCAGCGGCTTCGGCTGCACCGCCGCCGGCAGCACCGCCACCAGCTGCCGCAGCCGGGGGTGGGGCAACAGCCGCTCCACCACCGGCACGCGGGGGCTGGGCAACGCGATCCAGTACGTCCCGTCGCCCACCGGGGTCAGGTTGTCCGGGTACGCCGGCAGGTCGGCCAGCACGGTGACCGCGCCGTCGGCCAGCGCGACCCGCACCAGCCGATGGGCGGCGGTCTCGACCAGCATCAGCGCCGACTCGTCCGGGGTGAGCGCGAGCCCGTTGGGGAAGTAGAACCCGGCGCGGACGACGTCGGTGCGCCCGCTGCGCGGGTCGTACGCCAGCACCCGACCGTTGGGCCGGTGTTCCAGCAGGTCCAGCTTCCAGTGCGAGAGCGGGAAGCGGTCGGACGAGTCGGTGAAGTAGACCGTGCCGTCGCGGGCGACGGTGGCGTTGTCGGCCAGGTTCGCCCTGGCCCCGAGGCCGCCCAGCTCGCGCACCGCACCGTCGCCGGTCACCCGCAGCAGCCCCCGGTACGCGTCGCAGACCACGAGGCTGCCGTCGAGCGGGTCGACCTCCACGCCCAGCGGCCGGCCCCCGGTGTCGGCGAGCGGCCGGGGCCGGGTGCCGGGGGGCGCGTCGACCGGCCACCACCAGAGCCGGCCGTCCTCCGTCCCGCTGACCACCCGGCCGGACGGGTCGACGACCACGTCCTCCGGGCCGGACACCCCGTCGGGCAGCGGCAGCAGCTCCACCGAGTCGAGCCGCCGGTCGGCGGGCGTCCACGGCCCGTCGAGCGGCGGCGGGACCGTGGCGGGCTCGCGGACGGGGCGGATCAGCCGGGGCGCGCGGCGGCGGGGAGCGACCATCGGCTCATTCTCGCCCGCCGATGTGCAGCCCGCAGGCCCTCGTCGCGTCATCCCTGAGGGGGATCCGGGAGTCTCGGGGTATGACCCTGGGCGTACCCGGATCCGGTCCCTCAGCAGGGCGGAATTGTCGGTGGCGGGGGATAGGTTCGTCGCATGGGACAGCGCGACGACCGGCTCCACGTGGACATCACCGTGGCCGACCACGAGGTGGAGGTGCGGGCGACCGGCGAGGTCGACATCGCCACGGTCGCCGCGTTCCGCTCCGCGCTCTGGGCCGCCCCGGCCCGGCCCGTGCTCCGGCTGGATCTCTCCGGCGTCCGCCTGCTCTCCGCGGCCGGGGTGCGGGCGTTGGTCGCCGCGCACCTGCGCATGCGCGCCCAGGGCGGTGAGCTGGTGCTGGTCCGCCCCGACCCGGTGGTCGAGCGGGTCCTGCGGGCCACCGGCCTGCACCGGGTCATCCCGATCGTGGACCCGTGCGCCGACCGGGAGCTGGTGCCCTGCTGACCTCCGGCGCCCGAGGCCCAGGGGCGCGGTGGCGTGCAGCGCCTCGACCGGGAGCCCGCCCAGCCAGTCCATTTGACGTTGGCAGCGGGCCGGTGCCGACGGCGTCGTCCACCGTCCGCACCGGCCCGTGGCCAAGCGGTTCGCCGTCCACTCGAGCGGTGCACCGTCCGTTCGGAGGGATCATCCCCCGCCCGGCGGTGCCTGCCCGCCCAGTGGGTCATCCTCCGCTCAGCGGACGCCGAGCAGGTCGACGACGAAGACCAGGGTCTCGCCCGGCTTGATGACGCCGGCGGCGCCCCGGTCGCCGTAGCCCAGGTGCGGCGGGATGGTCAGGCGGCGCCGGCCGCCGACCCGCATGCCCACGACGCCCCGGTCCCAGCCGGAGATGACGTGACCAGCGCCGAGCTGGAACTCGAACGCGTCACCCCGGTTCCACGAGGAGTCGAACTCGCGACCGTTGGAGTGCGCGACCCCCACGTAGTGGACGCTGGCCAGCTGCCCCGGCTGGGCCTCCGGCCCCTCGCCGACGGTGATGTCCTCGACGACGAGGTCGGCGGGCGGCGCGCCCTCGATCGGACCCACCTCGGGCTTGCCCGAGCGGGCGCCTGCTGCCTGGTTCATTCGGGAGTCTCCTACCGTTTCGGTCCTGATGTCCGTCACCCGAGATCCTGCCCGATGGCGTCCGACCGATGCATGGCGGTCCCGGCGCACGCGTCGCGGCCGGCCCCCGGGGCGACGACGAGACGTGGTGGGCACGCCGAAGCGGGCGTCACCGGTGGTGACGCCCGCCGAGGGGGAGGTGCCGCGCCGGGTCACCGCAGCCAGGGGAACCGCCGCACGATCGGGAGCTTCGCCCACGTCGCGCCCAGGCCGAGGGTCGCGCCGGCGTTGACCAGTGCGAGACCGACCAGCAGCGCCGCGTTGATCAGGTGCTCGTCCATGAAGGGGTTGTTCTCGGGAGGCAGGACGACCGTCCACATCATCACGTAGAGCACCGCTCCCGCGACGGCGGCGATCCGCATCCCGATGCCGAGCAGCAGCGCGACGCCGATCGCAGCCAGGCCGGCCATGAAGAGCACGTCCGCCCAGGCGGCCCCGGCGATGCCCTGGTAGAAGTCCGCGAACGGGCCGGCCGCGCCGAAGGTCAGGAAGCCCTTGGTGGGGCTGCCGCCGTTGATCCAGGCGTTCTTCGCCTCGGTGGCGAACCCCAGACCGAAGACCTTGTCCAGGAACGCCCAGAGGAAGGTCCACCCGAGGGCGATCCGGATGCCGGCGAAGACGTACCGGGCGGCCCGTTCCCTGGGGGTCTCGCCGACGTGCCGGGTCTCCGCCACCGCAGCGTCGTTCCTGGCGGTGGTGCGCTCGATCGTCGCGGCCATTGTCTCCACGTCCCTTCGTGTGCCTGGCACCGCGCTTTCCGGTGGCATCTCCATTGGACGCCCGCCGGCGCCGGGCGGGCAGGGCCGACCGGGCCCCACCGGACCGGGACCTTGGACCCCTTCCGCACCGGTCCGTACGGCCGTGCCGGTCCGGTCCGGCGGCCCTGACCGGGCGGCCCGCCGCGGCCGTAGCGTCGCGGTGGGAAACGACAGGGAGGTCGTGATGAGGACGTGGCAGGTGGGCGACGTGATGACCCGGGAGGTCACGACGGTGGGGGAGGAGACCCCCTACCGGGAGATCGTCGACGCGTTGGTCCGGCGGGGCATCAGCGGGGTGCCCGTGGTGGACGGCTTCCGTCGGGTCCTCGGCGTGGTCTCCGAGTCGGACCTGTTGCACAAGGTCGAGCGGGCCGGCCACCCGGACGAGCGGCGGGTCTTCGAGGGGCGACGACGCCGCACCGCCCGGGAGAAGGCCGAGGCGCTGCTGGCGCGTGACCTGATGACCGCCCCGGCGGTGGCGACCTGGCCGGAGGCGACGATCTCCGCCGCAGCCCGGCAGATGGACCGGGAGTCGGTCAAGCGGCTGCCGGTGCTCGACGACCTGGGTCGCCTCGTCGGCATCGTCACGCGCGGTGACCTGCTGCGGGTGCACCTGCGCACCGACGCGGAGATCCGCGAGGACGTGGTGCAGGAGGTGCTGCGCCGGGTGCTCGCGGTGCGGGACGGGCTGGTCACCGTCCGGGTGCGTGGGGGCGAGGTGACGCTCGACGGCCGGTTGGACCGGCGCAGCGCCGTCGAGCTGGCGGGCCGGCTCGCGGGGCAGGTCAGCGGCGTGGTCCGGGTGACCAGCACCCTCGCCTACGACGTCGACGACACCGCGCTCGCCGATCTGGACCCGGCCCGGATCGCCCCGGTGGCCTGACGTCCGGGCCTGCCCGGCCCGCCTGACATCCCCGCGGGCCGGGCGGGCCTGAAGCCCGGACGGGCCGGGCCTGTCGGTGGCGCGAACCGTCCGGCCCGCCGGGGCATCGAACCGTCCCGTCGACGGCATCGACTTGCCCGGACCGCCGCCGGCCGGTGGGCGGCTCGCCTAGGCTCGGGATCGGGACGCGCTCCGCGCCCGCCGGCCGGGCCCGCCGCCGGGCCGCTGGGGGCGCACCCGCGCCGCAGGCCGCCGGGGGCGTGTCCGCGCCGCAGGCCGTCGGGGACCACGCGAGCCGGCCCGGGCCGCGCGTCGGGAGCGGAGCCGCCGTCGGGGATGCGGAGGACGCCGGGTGGACGAGGCGACGTTCGCGGCACCCCTGTGGGCCTGGGCGGCGGTGGGCGCGGTCATCGCCGTCATGCTCGCCGTGGACCTGCTCTCCCACCGCGACAACCACGTCATCGAGCTGCGTGAGGCGCTGCTGTGGAGCGGCGTCTGGATCACCGCGGGGCTCACCTTCGGCCTGGTCGTCTGGCTGTGGCGGGGCGGCGAGCCGGCCGTGGCGTACTTCTCCGGCTACCTGCTGGAGAAGGCGCTCTCCGTCGACAACGTCTTCGTCTTCGCGCTGCTGTTCGGGTACTTCCGGGTGCCGGCCGCGTACCAGCACAAGGTGCTCTTCTGGGGGGTCGTCGGCGCGCTCGCGTTCCGGCTGGCCTTCATCTTCGCCGGCGCCGAACTGCTGGAGCGGCTGACCTGGGCCGGCGTCGTGCTCGGCGCCTTCCTCATCTGGACGGGGTGGCGACTCGCGGTACGCGGCGAGCCGGACGTCGACCCCGACCGCAACGTCGTGGTGCGGGCGTTCCGGCGGCTGGTGCCCACGGAGCCGGGCTACCACGGCGGCCGGTTCACCCTCCGGGTCGACGGCCGGCGCAGGGCCACCCTGCTGCTGGTGGCGCTGGTCGCGATCGAGGCCACCGACGTGGTCTTCGCGATCGACTCGGTGGCGGCGATCCTGGCCATCACCACCGACACGTTCCTCGTCTGGACGGCGACCGCGTTCGCCGTGCTCGGCCTGCGCAGCCTCTACTTCTGCCTGGCGGGGCTGCTGCGCCACTTCGGCTACCTGCGGTACGGGCTGGCCTTCCTGCTGGCCTTCGCCGGGGCGAAGCTGATCCTGGCCGAGACGCCGGTCGGGAAGCTGCCGGTCTGGTCGACTCTCGCGGTGGTGGTGCTGACGCTGTCGGTCGCGATCGGGTGGAGCGTGGTCGACGCCCGTCGGGAACGGCGCCGGCGGGCGGGCGGGTGACCGGTCGCGGTGGGGGCGGCGGCGGTCAGCCCGGCCGCACGACCGGGTCGACGAGCTGGGCGGAGAGCACGGCGGGCGCTTCGGCGAGCGACGGGCCGTACCAGGTCAGGTGCCTGCCGGAGAGCAGGGCGCAGGGGACGCCGGGGAACGCCTCCGGCCCGTCGTCGGCGGTGAAGCGGTACGGCTCGTCGGGCAGCACCACCAGCTGCGGCGCGCGGGCACGCAGCGCGTCGAGGCCCGGCCGGGGATAGCGCTCGACGTCGTCGGCGTACGCGTTGGTGACGCCGAGCCGGCGCAGCACGTCACCGGCGAAGGTGTCGGCGCCCAGCACCACCCACGGTCGCCGCCAGACCGGCACCACCGCCCGGCGGGACGGCCGGGCGGTGGGCAGCCCGGCCCACGCCCGGCGGGCCTCGGCGAGCCACTCCGGTTCGGCCGGGGCGCCCAGGTCGCGGAGCAGGTCCCCCAGCTCGGTCAGCGCCTCGTCGACGGTACGCGGATAGGTCACCCGCACCGGCACGCCGGCGGCGGTCAGCGCGTCGGCGTCCTCGCGGCGGTTCTCCTCGACGTTGAGCAGGACCAGGTCGGGGCGCAGCGCAAGTACCCGGTCCAGGTCCGGGTACTTGCTCCCGCCGACCCGCGCCACGTCCAGCCCGGCCGGGTGGGTGCACCAGTCGGTGGCGCCGACCAGCAGACCCGGCAGGGTCAGGGCGACGGCCTCGGTCAGCGACGGCACCAGCGAAACGACCCGCACCCCGCGTACCTCCCCGGTCCCGTGCGCCGACCACCGGCGTACCGGTCGATCATGCCCCGACCCGGGGCGGGGATGGCGGCCCGGGCCTCTCTTGCGGCGTCTCTACAACGTTGTAATACTCGGCTGGTCCCGTCAGGAGGTTCGATGAGGTCCCACTCCACCGCGCCCGCGCCGCGCACCGACCAGCCCGTCGCCCCCGTCGAGGGCGAGGAGGTTCCGCTGGCGGCGCTCGGCGACCTCTACCGGGACGGCATCACCGCGTGCCGGGGCGCCTTCGCCGTGGACTGGGTGGACCGGGTCGGCGAGGACGTCGAGGCCGCCTTCCGGGAGGCCCGCTCCCGCCCCGACGGCGCGGTCGGCCGCGGCCCGCAGCGGTGGTACGTGGAGATCCACCCCGAGCAGCTGCGCGGCTTTGTCGACCTGGTGACCCACCCGTGGGTGGTCTCGGTGTGCCGGGCCGTGCTCGGGGCCGACTACCAGATCGTCGAGCTCGGTTTCGACATCCCGTTTCCCGGCGCGGCCATGCAGCCGTGGCACCGGGACTTCCCGATGCCGGAGGACACCCGCCGGCAGCGGCGGCTGACCTCGCTGGCCTTCAACCTGACCACGGTGGACACCGTGGAGGAGATGGGTCCGTTCGAGATCGCCCCGGGCACCCAGTGGGACGACGGGCGCGACTTCGCGCACCAGATGTTCCCGCCCAGGGAGCGCCACCCCCGCTACGCGCAACGGGCCGTCCGCAAGTATCCGCGGCGCGGCGACATCTCCGCCCGGTCCGCGCTGACCATCCACCGCGGCACGCCGAACGTCTCCACCCTGCCCCGCCCGGTGCTAGTGCTCGGCGTCGACGCGCCGGGAGCGGGCAACGCCGCGCACCACGACATGGCGGTGACCCGGGGATACTGGGCGGGCCTGCCCGAGCAGGTGCGCGCCCACCTGCCCTGCCCGGTGGTCGACGCCCTGACGCCGATCCGGCAGAAGCACACAATCGAGGGCCTGGTGATGGGCGCGGAGTGACAGCCGGCTCGCGCCGGGCCTAGTCGGCGTCGCGGCGCAGCCACCGCTGCCGGGTCAGCGCGTACTCCACCTCGCCGTGCTCCGCCCCGTCGATCAGCTCCGGCCAGTCCCCGACGTACGTCCGCACGAGCTGTAGCCCGGACTTCTCCATGACGCGACGCGACGCGGCGTTGACGGACATCGTGTTCGCGGTGACCCGCTGCACGCCGAGCGCGGTGAAGCCCTCGTCGATCAGCGCCCGGCAGCCCTCGGTGGCGAGGCCGACGCCCCAGGCGGACCGGCGCAGCCGGTAGCCCAGCTCCACCTCGCGGGCGTCGCCGTCGCGGGTCGGGCGGAACTCGAACCAGCCCAGGAAGTCGCCCGAGTCCCGGCCCAGCGCCGCCCACCACCCGAGTCCCGGCGGCCGCCGGTAGTGGGCGAGGATCCGGGGCAGGACGCGCTCCCGGACCGCCTCCGGCGGGGTGGGGCGCCCGCCGGTGAGGTACCGCATCACCTCGGGGTCGCCGTCCAGCTCGACGAGCAGGTCGGCGTCGTCGGCGGTGAACTCGCGCAGGACCAGCCGCTCGGTGCCCAGGAAGATGCTCACCCGCCCATCCCACCGGCGCGGGCGGGTGACCTCAAGCGAATTGCGGGCCGACGGCCCGGGGGCACCACCGGCGCGCCGGTCATGATCGACCGCCTAGACTCGCCCCGGCCGACGCGTCGGCCTCGGTCGGCGGGACGGACGGATCAGGCGGATGACGAGCACCGGTGGTGGGGGCGGCTCCTGGCTGCGCGCGGTCGCCGGGGACGGTGGGCGCGGCCCGCTGCTCGCCCGGGGCGGCCAGCTCGTGCACGGTCCCCGCCGGCTCGGCGAACTGGTGCAGGGGCGTCCGCCGGGCGTCACCGGCAACCAGTGGAGCACGGCCAGCCGGGAGGGCTACGACCTCGTCGTCTGCGCCGCCGACACGGCCCGGCCGGTCTTCGCCGTCGAGGTCGGCCCCGTCGCGGCCCCCGGCTCCGCCGCGCAGCGGGTCGAGCGGCTGAAGAACGCGGTCGCCGAGGCGGTCGGCCTGGCGGTGCTGCGGATCGGCTCGCCGACGCTGCGGGCCGGGGAGCACGGACGCCGGATCGTGGCGTACGTGATCGACGCGCGCGCGTACGCGGCCCTCGGCGCGGGGGAGCCCGACGACACGGGGGTGCCCCCGGTCGGCTTCCGCGACATCCTCGGTCGGCTGCCCGACGGGCGGACCGGGCACGTCAACGACCTCGGCGCCCTGGCCCGGGCCGCCGCCGTCGAGGCGTACGTGTCGCGGCGGCTGGCCGACCCGATCGTGCGGGGGCTGCACGTGCACTGGACGGGCGGGCCCGCCGAGGGGTGGAGCTGGGTACGGGTGCGCCCCGACGCCTGCCTGGTGGAGCGGGTGACGGTGCACCCGCAGCGCATCTCCGCCGGGGTGGATCCGGGGCGGCTGGCCGAGGACCTGGCGGCGGTGGCCGTCGGGGAGCGGCTGCGCGCGCTGGACGCCGCCGAGGCGGTCCTGACGCCCTGGGACGGGTTGCTCGCCGAGATCCGGGGGCTGGAGTCCCGGCACGACGAGATGACGGGCGGCTTCGCGTTCGCCCACCTCTGCGCGGACTGACCCGCCCTTCTCCAAAGCGCCACCGCTCGCCGGCCCGGCGCACGTCACCGCTCGGCGCCATGGCCCCGTCCGGATTCCCGGAATCGCGTTGAACCTTCGCGCGGGCCGTCCCGTACTCCTGCGGGAACGGACAGGATCTCCCCGACCGCGCCACGCGGCGCGGAAGACGGTGCGGAAAGGGCATCGTCGGTCATCGACGTGCCACCGGCTCGCCGCGACGGTCCCCGTCGGGCGCGCCCCTCAATTCCGTCGGTCCGCCGAGGTCTCAGATCAACTACCGGATCGCGAAGGAGAGCAATTCGATGCGCAGGTCCACACGGGCGCGCCGGTCATCCGGTGGCGCGCGGAGCAAGCGACTGCTGGCCGTCGTCGGCACGCTCGCGGTCTTCGGCGGGATCGTCGCCGTGACCCAGATCTCGTCGGCCGAGGACCGGCGGCCGACCAGCACCCGGCCGGCCTCCGCCGCCTGCGTGGAGCCGAGCCCGGGCGCGACCGCGCCGAGCGGGCGGGGCACCAGCCGGACCTGGCAGGACGGCCGATGGGTGCGCAACCACTGGGGGGACGGGCAGCAGTCGGTCGCCGAGTGCGAGCAGACGCGGGGTGGCGGCGCCGACAACGGCGGCTCGGCCGTGGCCTGCCCGGACGTGGCCGGCAGGCTGCCGCGGGTGCCCGACCGCGCCCGCGCCGAGGTCGACCGGAACCTGAGCCTGCTGCAGACCCAGATCGCCGAGGCGGACCAGCGGCTGGCCACCGAGGGCCGGCGGGGCGAGGAGTTCGTCCGCACCTCGATCCTCCAGCCGCTGGCCGGCAAGCGCCGGGCGACGCTGGAGCGCATCACCATCGCGATCGACCGGGTGGGCCCCCGGCCGCAGGGCCTGGCCCGGCTCGCGGAGTGCAAGGTGGCGCCGACCGGCGGCAACAACGGCGGCGGCAACAACGGTGGTGGTAACAACGGCGGCGGCAATGGTGGGCCCGGTGCCGGGCTGGGAGTGATCGCTAACGACTGCGAGGACAGCCGGTTGCAGCCGCACGACGGTTTCCAGAACGGCAACCGCTGCGTCAGCACCGCGTTCGGCGAGGTGGGGCCCGCGGCCGACAATCCGTCGCTGCTGATCACCGAGTTCCCGGACCGGGTCGGGGCGAACCAGCCGTTCACCCTCCGGGTCTCCACCCGCAACCTCGTACGGGACCGCTTCCTGGCCGCCGGGCAGGGCGGGTACTACGTGGAGAGCTCGCTGCTCAACGAGCAGGGACTGGTGCGGGGCCACTTCCACACCGCCTGCCGGATGCTGGACAGCCTCCGGCAGCCGCCGCCGCCGCAGGAGGTGCCGGCGTTCTTCGTCGCCACCGAGGACAGCCGTGGTGGCGCCGAGCCCGACGACGTGACCATCCAGATCCCCGGGCTGCCCGGATCCGGCACCGCCCAGTGCGCGGTCTGGGCCGGCGACGGCTCGCACCGGGTGCCGATGATGGAGCGGGCCAACCAGACGCCGGCCTTCGACGTGGTGCGCATCCAGGTCGGCTGACGACCGCTGCGGGGCCGTCCGGGCGCACCCGGCGGCCCCGCCAGCGGTGCGTTCAGGCCAGCGCTGCGGCCTTGCGCGGGGCGGCGGGCGCTGCGGCGGCCCGCAGGGCGGTGATCCGTCGGGCCCGGGGCCGCACCGCCAGGAGGTTGCCGGCGGCCACCAGCAGGGCCAGCCCGAACAGCCCCAGCCAGAGGACGTCGGTGGAGAACCGGGCGGCGACCAGGCCGCCCAGCGTCGGCCCGGCGAAGCTGGCGAAGGCGTGACCGAGCGAGTAGACGCCCTGGTAGCGGCCGCGCTGGGCGGCCGGTGCCAGGTCGGCGGTCAGCGCCGAGTTCGACGGGGTCATCAGCATCTCGCCGAGCGTCCAGACGCCCACCGTGAGCGCGTAGAACCAGACTGCGTCGGCCAGCGCGGTCAGGGCGAAGCCGGCGCCGATCACCACGACGGCCACGGCGACGGTGCGGGACCTGTCGAAGCGGCCGATCAGGCGGGGCACGAAGAGCTGCCCCAGCACGATCATCAGGCCGTTGACCGCGATGACCGGCCCGAACGCCGACGCCGGCAGCCCGTCGGCCTGCAATGCCACCGGCAGCATCGCGCTGCTCTCGATGCAGAGCCAGGCCAACCCGGTGAGGGCCGTGAAGGTCAGGAAGACCCGGTCCCGCAGCACGGTGCCGAGCCCGCCGGAGTCGACGCGGGCGACCTGCGCGACGGGCACCGGGGCGGGGCGCGACTCGGGCACGGTCAGGCCGATCAGCGCGGCGGTGCCGAGCAGCACCGCCGCGTTGATCGCGAACAGCAGCAGCGGCTCGACCCGGACCAGCAGGCCGGCCACGGTCGCGGCGACGGCGAACCCGATGTTGATCGCCCAGTAGTTCAGCGTCAGCGCGCGCAGGCGGTCCCGTTCGCCCACCACGTCGATGACGGTCGCCGTGAAGGCCGGCCGGGCGACGCCCAGGCAGAGCCCGAGCAGCAGGGTGAGGGCCGCGATCGCCGCGGGGTGCCCGCTCAGGCCCAGCGCCAGCGCCGCCGCCGCGGCGGCCACGTTTCCGGTCAGCATGGCGGGCCGCCGCCCCCACCGGTCCGCGACGATCCCGCCGAGCACGCCACCGGCCGCGCTGCCGGCTCCGTGCAACCCGATCACGATCCCGGCGTACGCGGGACTGAGGCCGCGTACCGACACCAGGTAGACGCCGAGGTAGATGGCGACGAAGCTGCCCAGCCGGTTGATCAGCGTGGCCGACCAGAGGTACCAGAAGACGCGGGGCAACCCCCCGGCCGTCTGGCTCCACCATCGCGCCATCCGCCACCCCCGAGATCCGCACCGGTAATGCTCGACAAAGCTGTCGCTCATTACACTCGGGAAGTGCGGCGTCCCGGCTGCGTGCCGGGGTGATCGTGGCGATGATCACGCTCGCCGGGCGGTGAACGGGCCGTTGTCGGCCGATCCGAAGCGACCCGGCGACCCGGCGATGGTCGAAGTGCAATCGTGGCGGGCCGGGAATGGGCCCGCCGACGGGTGCGGGTCGTGCGAATGGATCGCCGTGGGAAAAGACCGGCGGGGCCGCGCTGATTCCTCAGCGTGACCCCGCACCAGCCCGAGCGTGAGCCCGGTGCCGGTCAGCGGTTCTTGTACGCCTCCACGACCTCGACCGGGATGCGGCCGCGCTCGGAAATCTTGTAGCCGTTCTTGGTAGCCCATTCCCGGATGGCCCGGTTCTGCTCGCGGTCCATTCCCGAGCCGCCCGGCGTGCCTGCCCGCCGAGGTGCCCGCCCGGTGTCGGCGGTTCCGCGACCGATCCGCCGGCCAGCGTTGATGTACGGGTCGAGGGCCTTGCGCAGCACGCCCGCGTTCTCGTCGGAGACGTCGATGGTGTAGGCCACGCCGTCCAGACTGAACTCGACGGTCCGGTCGGCCTTTCCACCGTCGAGGTCGTCGGTCAGGACCGTGATTACTTTTCTCGCCATCGTCAATTACTCCCTGTGTGGGGCGGGGTGTGGTCAAAGTTTGACGTATCCCAGGGCTAATCCGCAACAATGCGCGTCGTCCTCATTTCGGCGCGTCGCGTTATGGCGGGAAAACGGCTCGACGCAAAGCCCGGGGTCAGTCGCCGAGCAGACCGGCGTGGCCGGCGAGCGCCGCCGCCTCGGCGCGGGTGGAGACCCGCAACTTTCGCAGCAGCGCGGCCGTCATCCGCTTTACGGTGCGTTCCGAGACGTGCATCCGTTCGGCGATCTCGACGGTGCTGCGACCCGCCGCGATGGCCCGGAGCATCGCCCGTTCCTCGTCGTCCAGATCGACCGGGGCCGCCCGGCCGGGACGCAGCAGCGCACGGAGCAGATGCCCCGGCAGCACCGCCCAGCCGTCGAGGACGGCCAGCAGCGGGGGCAGCAGCTCCTCCGGCTCGGCGGTCTTGGGCAGGAAGGCCTCGGCGCCGGCGCGCAGCGCCTCCAGGGCGGGGGCCGGGTCCTCCGCGCCCGACATGGCGACCACCCGCACCCGGGGTGTGGTGCGCCGGATCGCTGCCACGGCCCGGATCCCGCCCGGGGGCGGCATGTGCAGGTCGACAAGCGCCAGGTCGGGCAGGCAGCGGCTGACCAGCGAGGCGGCGGCCGACGCGTCGCCGGTGGAGCCCACCACCTCGGCCCGCCCGTCGGTGGTGGCCGGCAGCAGCAGTTCCAGCCCGCGGACGAACAGCGGGTGGTCGTCCACGACGGCCAACCGGACGACGGGGGGAGCGGGCATGCCTGGTCCGTTCCCGAGCGGGTACCGATCATGCGGCCGAACGAGGGAGGTCGGGCGGATGCGCGGACGGCACGGGGGGCGGGGACCGTTGCGGCTGCTCCGGTGGGCGGGGCCCGAACCCGGTCCGGCCGACCCGGCGGCCCTGGACACCGACCCGGAACTGCTGCTGCGCGTGCTCTGCCACGAGTTCCGCACCCCGGTCAGCGCCCTCACCTCGCTCACCCGGGCGCTCGCCGACGAGCGGCTCCCGCTCACCGGCGACGACCGGCGCGCCATCACGGCACTGGCCCACGAGCAGGCCGTACACCTGCAGGGCCTGCTGCGGGACGCCGCCGCCGGCACCGGGGCCCTCGCCCCGGCGGCGGACCCGGCGGCGCCGTTGGCGCAGGTCCTGCGTGGTGCGGCGGCCCTCGTGCCCCCGCACCGGCGGCTGACCGGGGTGACGCGGCGGGCCGGGGGCTGCCCGGTGCCGCGGCGCCGGACCCGGCAGGTGGTGACCAACCTGGTGGAGAACGCGCTGCGGCACGGTCCGGCCGAGGGGCGCGTCGGCATCCACGCCGCGCTCGGCCGCTGCGGTCTGCGCATCGTCGTCACCGACGAGGGGCGGGTCGACCCACCCCTCGTCGAGGCGCTGCGCCGGCCCGCTCCCGCCGCCGGGGCCTCCGGGTTGGGGCTGTGGATCGTCCGGCGGCTGCTCGCCGCCGACGGCGGACGGCTGCGCCTGCACCGGCTGCGACCGCGCGGGGTGGCCCTCGAGGTGGTGCTGCCCGCGTTCCCGGCGACAGGTTGACCCCGTCGGGCCGCCGGTTGGCCCGATAGGGCCGGCCGTCGCGGGAACCGCCTCGGTGACAGCCCGACCGGCACCGAGGAGGACACGTGTTCAGCCACATGAAGGATCTGCAGTTCGAGGCCAAGCCGGACGGCCCGGACGCCGCGTTCGCCCGCCGGCTCCAGGAGGTCCTGGGCGGCAAGTGGGGCGAGATGACCGTCGCCAACCAGTACCTCTACCAGGGCTGGAACTGCCGCCTGCCGGGCAAGTACAAGGACCTCTTCCTCGACGTCGGCACCGAGGAGATGGGCCACGTCGAGATGATCGCCACGATGATCACCCGGCTGCTGGAGAACGCGCCGCTGTCGTTGCAGGAGGCCGCCGCCGACAACCCGATGGTGGGCGCGATCTACGGCGGGTCGAACCCGGCGCACTTCATCCACGGCGGCGGCGGAGCGCTGCCGGTGGACAGCGCCGGCGTGCCCTGGAACGGCAACTTCATCACCGCCAGCGGCAACCTGATGGCGGACTTCCAGCTCAACGTCACCGCCGAGGCGCAGGGCCGGCTCCAGGTGGCCCGGCTGTTCAACATGACCGACGACCCCGGGGTCAAGAACATGCTCCGTTTCCTGCTGGCCCGCGACACCATGCACCAGAACATGTGGATGGCGGCCATCGAGCAGCTCAAGGAGGACGGCCTGGAGGAGATGCCGGTGCCCGACGCATTTCCGGACTCCAAGGAGTTCACCGAGCAGTTCAGCTACACGTACCTGGACTTCTCGCCGGGCACCGACGCGTCGGAGGGGCGCTGGGCGTCCGGGCCGGCGCCCGACGGCAAGGGCGAGTTCCGCTACGACCACAGCCCGCGCGCGCACGCGCCCGAGCCGGTCCTGCCGCCCGGCGACCCGCGGCTCTACGGCACGAACCCGGGCCTCGCCAAGAGCGCCGTCAACAAGGTCAAGAGCAAGCTCACCTGACGCCGTCGCGCCGGGTCGTCCGCGAGCGGCGGACGGCCCGGCGGCGCCGTACCGGAGGAGGTGTGCCGTGACCGAACTCGTGCTCCGCCCGCTCGCGGACGCGTTCATGCAGGTGGGTGTCTACGTCGCCGTCATGGTGGCGCTCTTCGGCTGGCTGCGCTGGCGCCACGGCGACCGGGTCACCGACGGGCTCACCAGCCGGCCCCGGCTCGGTCCGCTGGTCGGCGCCCTGCTGGGCGTCAGCCCCGGCTGCGGCGGGGCGATCATCCTGATGCCGCTGTACGCCCGGGGGAAGGTCTCCTTCGGCACCGTGGTCGCCGCCCTGGCGGCCACCATGGGGGACTCGTCGTGGGTGGTGCTCGCCTGGAACCCCGTGTTCGCCCTCAAGATCCACGCGCTGCTCTTCGCGGTCGGCCTGGTGACCGGCTACGTCGTCGACGCGCTCGGCATCGACCCGGCCCGCGCGGTCAACCACCGGGTCGCCGCCGCGCCCGCCCCGGTCGGCCTGGCCGCCGCGGGCGGGCCGGACCTCGCCGGCTCGCGGCGGCTGCTCGGCGGGCTGCTGCCCCGGGTGCCGGCGTCCACGGCGTTCTGGGGGCTGACCACGCCGGCGTTCGCGGTGTCGGTGCCGGTGGTCTTCCAACTGGTCGACCCGGGCGCACTGACCCGCTCCTTCGGGGGCGTCGACCCGTACCTGGCGCTGGGGGTGCTCGGCACGCTCACCGCGGCGCTGATCTTCGCCGGAGGGCGCGGGAAGCTGGCCGACGACAGCCTGGAGACCGCGCAGCCCCGCTCGCTGCGGGAGACGCTGCGGCACAGCGCGCACGAGGCGTCCTTCGTCACCGTCTGGGTGGCCGTGGCGTACCTGGGCTGGCAGGTGGTGACCACCACGACGGGCTTCGACGGCTCCCAGCTCGCCCTCACCGGGCTCGTCGGCGTACTGGTCGGCGCCGGCATCGGCCTCATCCCCGGGTGCGCGGTGCAGATCGTCTTCACCGGCCTGTACGTCAGCGGCGGCCTGCCGCTGCCCACCCTGGTCGCCAACGCGATCAGCCAGGACGGCGACGCGCTTATCCCGCTCGCCGCGCTGCGCCGGCACTCGGCGGCGCTCGCCACCGTCGTCACCACCGTGCCGGCGGCAGCCGTCGGCGCCGCCCTGCTCGTCCTGCTCTGATCCCGTACGGAGGGAGATCCCGATGTCCGTCGCGATCCCGATCGCCCGCACCCGTCGCAAGCTCCTCGCCTTCGCCGTGCTGACCGGCGTCGCCGCGGTGGCCGGCCTGCCGGGCTGGACCGTCGCCGCACTGGCGCTGACCTGCCTGGCGATCCCGCTCGCCGTGGCGGCCGCCGGGGGCGCCGGCCTGGCGCGCGAGCTGCTGCGTCCGCAGCGCCGTCCCACGCGCGGAGGTGGCCTGGGTCACAGCCCGGAACAAGGGGAACGATTTGTTACTTGAGTTGGACACGCTCAACTCAACGCGATAGCAGGTGTTCGATGGCAACTCTCCCGGTACTTCCCCTGACCGACGCCGTGCTCCTGCCCGGCATGGTCATCCCGGTGACCCTCGACCCGACCACCCAGGCCGCCGTCGACGCGGCCCGCGCCACCGGCGAGGGCAAGCTGCTCGCCGTGCCCCGCCTCGACGGCGAGTACGGCCCCGTCGGCGCGGTCGCCACCATCGAGAAGGTCGGCCGGCTGCCCAGCGGCGAACCGGCCGCCGTCATCCGCGGCCTGTCCCGCGCCCGGATCGGCTCCGGCGTACCCGGGCCCGGCGCCGCCCTCTGGGTCGAGGCGACCGAACTCGACGAACCCGCCCCCGCCGGCCGGGCCCGCGAACTCGCCCGCGAGTACCGCGCCCTCATGACGTCCGTGCTCCAGCAGCGCGGCGCCTGGCAGGTCATCGACGCCATCGAGCGGATGACCGACCTCTCCGAACTGGCCGACTCGGCCGGCTACGTCTCCTGGCTCAGCCTCGCCCAGAAGACCGAGCTGCTCGCCGCGCCGGACGTCACCGCCCGGCTGGAACTGCTCGTCGGCTGGGTGAAGGACCACCTGGCCGAGCAGGAGATCGCCGAGCAGATCAGCACCGACGTCCGCGAGGGGCTGGAGAAGTCCCAGCGGGAGTTCCTGCTGCGCCAGCAGCTCTCCGCCATCCGCAAGGAACTCGGCGAGGACGAGCCGGACGGCTCCGCCGACTACCGGGCCCGCGTGGAGACTGCAGACCTGCCCGACAAGGTCCGCGAGGCGGCGCTGCGCGAGGTCGGCAAGCTGGAACGCGCCAGCGACGCCTCCCCGGAGGCGGGCTGGATCCGGACCTGGCTCGACACGGTGCTGGAGATGCCGTGGGGCACCCGTACCGAGGATGACACCGACCTGGCCGCGGCCCGCGCCGTGCTCGACGCCGACCACGCCGGCCTGGCCGACGTGAAGGACCGCGTCCTGGAGTACCTCGCCGTGCGCAACCGGCGGGCCGAGCGCAACCTCGGCGTCGTCGGCGGCCGGGGCTCCGGCGCGGTGCTCGCCCTCGCCGGCCCGCCCGGCGTCGGCAAGACCAGCCTCGGCGAGTCGGTCGCCCGCGCGCTCGGCCGCAACTTCGTCCGGGTGTCCCTTGGTGGTGTCCGCGACGAGGCCGAGATCCGCGGCCACCGGCGCACCTACGTCGGTGCGCTGCCCGGCCGCATCGTGCGCGCCCTGCGCGAGGCCGGCTCGATGAACCCGGTCGTGCTGCTCGACGAGGTCGACAAGCTCGCCGCCGGCTACTCCGGCGACCCGGCCGCCGCCCTGCTCGAGGTGCTCGACCCGGCGCAGAACCACACCTTCCGCGACCACTACCTCGAGGTCGACCTCGACCTCTCCGACGTGCTCTTCCTGGCCACCGCCAACGTGGTGGAGGCCATCCCCGGCCCGCTGCTGGACCGGATGGAGCTGGTCACCCTCGACGGGTACACGGAGGAGGAGAAGGTCGCCATCGCCCGGGACCACCTGCTGCCACGGCAGCGGGAACGGGCCGGGCTCACCGCCGAGGAGATCACCGTCGCCGACGACGCCCTCGCCCGGATCGCGGGCGAGTACACCCGGGAGGCCGGCGTACGGCAGCTCGAACGGGCGCTGGCGAAGATCCTGCGCAAGGTCGCGGTGGCCCTGGCGACCGACCCGGCGCCGGTCCGCGTCGACACCGGCAACCTCGCCACCTACCTCGGGCGGCCGAAGTTCACCCCGGAATCGGCGGAGCGGACGGCGGTGCCCGGCGTGGCCACCGGCCTGGCCGTCACCGGCGCGGGCGGCGACGTGCTCTTCATCGAGGCCACCAGCATGGAGGGCGAGCCGGGGCTGACCCTGACCGGCCAGCTCGGCGACGTCATGAAGGAGTCGGCGCACATCGCGCTGTCGTACCTGCGCTCCAACGGGCGCCGGCTCGGACTCGACCCGAACGCCCTCGCCGGCCGGCGGATCCACCTGCACGTGCCGGCGGGCGCGGTGCCCAAGGACGGCCCCAGCGCCGGCATCACCATGGTCACCGCCCTCGCGTCGCTGGCCAGCGGCCGGCCGGTGCGGCCCGAGTTCGGGATGACCGGCGAGGTGACCCTCTCCGGCCGGGTGCTGCCCATCGGCGGGGTGAAGCAGAAGCTGCTCGCCGCCCACCGGGCCGGCCTGACCGAGGTGATCATCCCGGCCCGCAACGAGCCGGACCTCGACGACCTGCCCGCCGAGGTCCGGGAGGCGCTGACCGTGCACACCCTGGCCGACGTCGCCGACGTGCTCGCCCTGGCGCTGCGCCCGGCCGACGCCGACACCCGCCCCGACCCGGCGCTCGCCGCCGCCTGAGGTGTCAGGAAGGGCCCCCTGCCAACGCCTGGTGCATGGCAGGGGGCCCTTCCTGACGTGCGCGGTCAGCGGCGGTCGCGCCGGTCGAAGTCCCGGTCGCGGCGCTCGCGCCGGTCGGCCCCGTCGAAGCGGCGCTCGCCGCCGCCGTCGCCGTCACGGTCCCGGCGTACGGTCGCCTTGCGGCCCTTGATGGTGCTGCCACGCAGCCCGGCGATCACCTCGTCGGCGACGCTCTGGGGCACCTCCACCAGCGAGAACCGGTCGGCGATCTCGATCGAGCCGATGTCCCGGCCGCTGACCCCGGTCTCGCCGGTGATCGCGCCCACCAGATCCTGCGGGCGGACCCCGGCGCGCCGGCCCAGCCCGATGAAGACCTGGGTGGTGCCGCCGGTGCGGGGCCGGGCACCGCCGCGGCGCTCGCCCCGGCCACCGGCCTCCGGCCGCCCCTCACGCGGGCCCCGGACGGGGACCTGGGGGATCTCCTCCTCGTCGTCCGAGCCCGGCGACGTCGCCTCGTGCGCCAGCTTCACCGCCGCGAGGGCCACCTCCACCAGGTCGAACTCGTCGGTCAACGACTCGACGATCGCCCGGTACGGGTCGAGGTCGTCCTCCAGCAGGCTCTCCCGCAGGGCGCCCTGGGTCAGCTCCAACCGCCGGGTGCGCATGTCCGCCACCGTCGGGATCTTGTCGATGGCGATGCGCTGGCCGGTGACCCGCTCGATGGTCTTGAGCATCCGGTGCTCGCGCGGTTCGGCGAGGGTGATCGCCACGCCCTCCCGCCCGGCCCGGCCGACCCGGCCGATGCGGTGCACGTACGACTCGGGGGCCGACGGGACGTCGTAGTTGACCACGTGGGTGAGCTGCTCGACGTCCAGGCCGCGGGCGGCCACGTCGGTGGCCACCAGCAGGTCCGCGGTGCCCGTGCGTAGCCGGCCCATCACCCGGTCGCGCTGCTCCTGGCTCATCCCGCCGTGCAGCGCCTCGGCCCGGTAGCCCCGGCCGTTCATGGTCTCGGTGAGCCGGTCGACCTCCTCGCGGCTGCGGCAGAAGACGATCGCCGCCGTGGGGGACTCGACGTCCAGCACCCGACCCAGCGCCGCCGGCTTGTGCGCCCGGGCGACGATGTACGCGCTCTGCCGCACCCGGGGCGCCTCGCCGGCCACCGGCTGCTCGCGGGCGATGAGGATGCGTACCGGGTCGGTCAGGTGCTTGCGGGCCAGCCCGTCGATGCGCGCCGGCATCGTCGCCGAGAAGAGCACCGTCTGGCGCTGCTCCGGCGCGTGCTCCAGGATCGCCTCGATGTCCTCGGCGAAGCCCATGTCGAGCATCTCGTCGGCCTCGTCGAGCACCACCGTGGCCAGGGAGCCCAGGTCGAGCGTGCCCCGGGCGATGTGGTCCAGCGCGCGGCCCGGGGTGGCGACCACGACGTCGACGCCGAGGTCCAGGGCGCGCAGCTGCCGGCCGATCGGCTGCCCGCCGTAGATCGGCAGCACCCGCGCGCCCAGGTCCTTGCCGTAGCGGTGGAACGCCTCGGAGACCTGCACCGCGAGCTCACGGGTGGGCACCAGCACGAGCGCCACCGGGGCGCCGCCGGGCCGGTCGTCGGGCATCCGCTGCAACAGCGGCAGCGCGAAGGCGGCCGTCTTGCCCGTACCCGTCGCGGCCTGGCCCAGCAGGTCCCGACCGGCCAGCAGGGGTGGGATGGCCTCCCGCTGGATCGGAGTGGGCTCCTCGTAGCCGAGGGCGTTCAGCGCGCCCAGCAACTCGGCGCGTAGTCCGAGGTCCGCGAAGGCGGTCGTGTCGTCGAGGGCGTCGGGGCCGGGCTCGGTGGGCGGGTCGTGCCGTACGGGTGCGGAACTCATGCCGTCAAGCTTTTCATCACCGCCGCGACGCCGTTTCGCCGACCGGCACAACGAGCACCCGCGCGGGTCCGGCGGGCGCCCGTCGCCGTGCTCCGGCGGGCTAGCCTGGCGGCGTGCGTACGGTCGAACTGGTCTGCTCGCCCGACCTGGAGGCCGCCGTGCGCGGCGCCTGGGAGCGGCTGGCCGCGGTGGGGTTGCCCAGCCTGGCCCGCAACGCCCACCCGACGAACCGGCCGCACCTGACCCTCGCCGCGGTCGACGAGTTCCCGCCCGGCGCGCAGCGGCGGCTGGCCGACCTGTTCGACGCGGCGCTGCCGCTGCCCGTGCGGCTGGACCGGATCGCGGTGCTCGACGGCAGCGCCCCGCTGGTGTGGCTGGTGCAGCCGTCGCCGGAGCTGACCGCCCTGCACGCGTCGGTGTGGGACGTCCTCGCCGCAGCCCCGGGACAGCGTCCCTGGCACGCGCCGGGGCACTGGCGCCCGCACCTGAGCTTGGCGCTGCGCTTCCGCGACGCCGACCGCCGGCTGGCCCGCGCGGTGGCGGGCGTCGACCGCCCCGACGGGGCCTTCGTCGCGGGGCGCAGCTACGACGGACAGAGCCGGACGGTCAGCCCGCTGGGCGGCGCCGACCGCCGCACGTGACCGCCGGGCGCCTGGAACGGGTCGGGCCCCCACCGGACGGTGAGGGCCCGATCGTGTGGGATCAGCGGTGGAAGCGCAGGTAGTCGAAGTGCGCGGTGACCGCCGGGTCGGCGCCGCCGTGCGCGACCAGCCCGATCCGGGGGGTGGTGTCGGCCGGGAAGGTCCACACCCCGCCCCACGTCCAGTTCCGCCCGTCCCGGCTGGAGCCGGCCCGGAACTCGTGCTCGCCGGTGGCCGGGTCGACCCGGTGCGCCAGCCGCAGCCAGGTGGTGGTCGCCGGGGTGCCGACGATGTTGCCGCCGTAGACCGGCTGGCCGGCGAAGGGCAGCTCGTAGCCGTACTCCACCTGCCTGGTGTTCCAGATCGCGACCTGCGTCAGCCGGGCGAAGCGGTCGTCGTCGACGTAGGCGACCAGCCCGGCCTGCTGGTAGTTGCGGACGGTCTCCTCGCCGAGGTCCAGGGTCACCTTCGTCTCCACGACGTAGTCGCCGCCCGGCGCGTCGCGCAGCAGCACGCCGGCGGTGTTGCCGGTGCCGGTCAGGTCGGCGCCCTGCACCGGCCAGCGCAGCGCCCCGCCGGACACGGTGGCCGCCGGGTCCGGCCGCACCCACCGCCACGCCGGGTCCAGCCCGCCGGTGAACTCGTCGGAGAACGCCGGCAGCAGGCGGCCCGCCCGCGGCTCGGCGACGGCGTGGCGCACCGGCCGGTGCAGGCGGGCGACGCTGACGTTGTCGAACCCGGCGGCCCCGCCGGTCGCGGTGAGCGTGAGCCGCCCGGCCACCGGCCGCGCCAGCCGCAGCGACACCACCGCCAGCTGGTCGCCGAGCCGGGCCGGGCTCAGCTCGGCCACCAGGTCCCGGCCGCGTACCTCGACGGCGAGGTGGTGCCCGGCCGCGGCGTCGAAGCCGGCGGGCAGCGGCGCGCTCGCGGTGCGCCCGCCGTCGGCGACGACCAGCCGGCCGGCGGCGGCGTCCACCCGCACCGAGACCCGGTCGCCGAGCGTGAGCCCCGCCGCCCCGGCGGCGGGAAGCCGCAGGTCGGCCTCCGCCCGCAGGTCCCCGCCCACGGTCGTACGGCTGGTCAGCGCGCCGCTGCCGGTGAGCCGGCCGTCGGCGACCCGCCAGTCCCCGGAGCCGCGTCGCCAGCCGGCCAGCCCGGCGTCGAAGCGCTCGTCCACCCGGCCGGTGGTGACCGGCGCGGGCCGCGGGCCCTCGGAGGGGCCGGCACCGGCGTTCACCGTCGGCCAGCCGTCGATCCAGTCGAGGCGGTCCAGCAGCATCGGCCGCTCGTTGACGCCGAACGGCTCGTCCAGGTACGGGTCGGCACGGTCGATCGCGTGGTAGACGATCCAGTCCTGGCCGGAGAGGTCGGTGACGAAGCCGTTGTGGCCGGTGCCGATCCACCGGTTGCCGTTCTGGGCGAGCACCGGCGTGCCGCCGGCCCGGGAGGCGGTCAGCGAGGTGCCGTCACGGTCGACGAACGGCCCGCGCGGGTCGCGGGACCGGCCGACGTGCACGGAGTAGCCGGTGGCCGGGCCGGCGCAGCAGTTGGCCGTCGAGGCGAACAGGTAGTACCAGCCGTCATGGCGTACCACGTGGCTGCCCTCGAACTTGTTGTCGACGGCGACCAGGGTGGGTGAGCCGACCGCGCGCAGCCCGTCGGTGGAGAGCTCGGTCACCGAGATGCCGCCGTAGTAGCTGCCGTGGTAGAGGTATTGCCTGCCGTCGACGTCGGTGAACTGGCTCGGGTCGATGGTCCACAGCCAGCCCCCGCCACCGCCGGGGCGGGGCGCGACCACGGGCTCGTCGGCGAAGGTCCACGGGCCGGTCGGAGTGGGCGCGGTGGCCGCCCCGACGGCGAAGTCACCCCCGTCGGGGGACACGGTCGTGTCGGTGACGGTCACGTACATGACCCAACGGTCGCCGATCCGGCGCACGTCGGGGGCCCAGAAGCCGGCCCCGGGAGCCGCGTACGCCGGGCGTTGGCCGGCGCCGAAGGCATCTCCGACGTACGTCCAGCCGACCAGGTCGGTTGAGCGGGCGATGGGGACCCCGTGGAACGTCCCCTCGCCCTCGCGCAGCGGGTCGGTGGTGCCGTACGCGTACCAGAAACCGTCCTCACCGCGGACGATCACAGGGTCGGCGAAGGTGTCGGCGAACCCGGCCGAGACGGGGTTGCGGTAGCGGGGCTCGGGTGCGGCGGCGGCCGGCGCGGACGCCGCCGCGGCCAGGACCAGACCGACGACGGCGGCGAGCGCCCCGGCGCGGCGGAGATGTCGCATCAGACCTGCCTCGGGTGCGAGATGTCGACCAGGATCGGTGCGTGTCCGTTTGTACAACGATGCATACAACGTTGTAAAGCCTCGACGGGCGTTCGGTGGGCGCCGAAGGGTGCCCGTGTCAGCATGGGGCGGTGACCACCGCCACCACGCGGGGCCGGGCCCTTGCCCGGCTCGCCACCCTGCTCGCCGACGACACCCGGGCCACCATCTGCCTGGCCCTGCTCGACGGCCGGGCGTGGACGGCCGGGGAGTTGGCCCGGCTCGCCGGCGTGGCACCCTCCACGGCCAGTGACCACCTCACTCGCCTGGTCCGGGGCGGCCTGCTGGTCGAGGAGCGGCAGGGCAGGCACCGCTACCTCCGGCTCGCCGGTCCCTCGGTCGCCCAACTCGTCGAGGACCTGGCCGGCCACGCCCCCGGTCGGCCGGAGCCGGCCCGCTCGCTGCGCGCCGCCCGCGCCGGCGCCGCCCTGGCGTACGCCCGCACCTGCTACGACCACCTGGCCGGACGCCTCGGGGTGCTGCTGCGCGACCGGCTGCTGGCGCGCGGGCTGCTCGACGACGCCGGCGGGCTGGCGCTGACCCCGGCCGGGCTGGGCTGGCTGGACGGGTTGGGGGTGCCCCTCGACCCGCTGCGGTCCGCGCGCCGCCCCCTCGTGCGCGACTGCCTGGACTGGACCGAGCGCCGCCCGCACCTGGCCGGTGCGCTCGGCGCGGCGCTGTGCGGCCGGTTCCTCGACGCGGGCTGGCTGGTCCGGGGCGGCGACCGGTCGCTCCGGCTGACCCCGGCCGGCGGCCCGGCGCTCGCTGCCGCGTTCGGCCTCGCCCCGGCCGACCTCGCGCCGGACGCGGCGCCGGACACCGGCGGCGGCCGCGCCTGACTGCCGCGATGGGCCCGAAGCGCGAGCCGCGCGACACGCCTGTTCCCGTCGGTCGGTGCGTCACGTGCGGGGTCTGTTCGGACGGCACGTCGAGGCCGGCCCTCGGGAGACCGGCGGTCTCGCGCCTTTCGCGTCGCACAACTGACGGTGATGATCGGGGATTGTTGCTGACCGTAGTGGTCGATGCTCCGGCCGCGTGGGTCCGTCGAAGCCCTTGCTCTGCACCCGTCGACGCACCATGCCTCTGAGCTGGCCTTTCCTGGCAACGTGCGCTCTGGGGGTGCACGCCCTTGCTTACATTCCGTAGCCGGTGCGTCCGGGCATGCAAAGCAAAGGGGTCGAGAGCTGCGGCATCCGCCCGGCGCGTCCGGGATCTTGGCACGCAAAGCCCGCCCCAGGGGCCCTCCCTTACCAAGATCTCCCGCCTCCCCGGGCAGCTCGGGGTCGATCACGCAATTGTGGTGTCCCGACAAGGTGCGATCCCGGACACGACGCCCACCACAACTGCATGATCGAAGCCGGCCTGCAGCGCCCCCGACGACGGCCGTGCACGCCTCCGACGACGGCCGTACGGATCACGAGGGCCACCGCCTGTCGTACGCGGAGCTGATTACGCTGAGTATCTGTCGGCAGTGTCAGCCCAGCGCTCCGACGCGGCGGCCGGTGGCGCGGCCGACGCGCCCTGGTGTCCACCGTGCTCGGCTGGTGCGAAGGCGCGGGTTCCGGTCCGCTCGGCCCGCGGGTCGTGGCGCCGCTCGTGCCCGGTGGCGGACGTTTCGGGGGCGGCCGAAGTGTCGCGGCCCTACCGTCGCCCGGTGACCGTCGACGACCTCGTGATCGCGCCCGCGCCCGACACCCCACCGTGCGGACCGCCCACCCGTCACCCCGACACCGGTTGGACGGTGACCCGCCACGCCGACGTGTGGGCGGTGCTCGCCGACCCGGCCTGTCAGGTGCCCGTCGCCCCGGGTGGGGCGCCCGGCACGCTGGCCTGGCTGCGCGGCACCGTCAGCCGGTTCAGCGCCCCGCACCGGCACCCGGCCCGCCGGGCCGCCGGGGTCGCCGCGCTGGCCGCGGTCGACCACGACGAACTGCGTGCCGCCGCGGCCCGGCTCACCGGGGAGGTGCTCGACCGTGCCGGCGACCGGCTGGAGGTGATGTCCGGGCTCGCGCGCCACGTACCGCTGCGGGTGCTGGCGGCGCGGCTCGGGCTCGCCGATCCGGTGGCGGCCGTGCCGGCGGTGACCGCCGTGGCGGCGGCCTACCACCCCGGCGCCGACGCGGCGCGGGTCGCCGCGGCCGACCGGGCGGTCTCGGCGCTGCTCGGGATGACGCCGCCGGGCCCGCCCGAGGCGGTGGCGAACCGGATCGGGCTGCTGGTGCAGGCATGCGACGCGACCGCCGGGCTGATCGGCGCCGCGACCGGCCACGGTCTGGCACTGCCCGCGACCGTGTCGACCGGCGACCTCGTCGCCGAGGTGCTCCGGCTCGACCCGCCGGTGCGGGGGACCCGGCGGGTCGCGGTCGCGCCGACACGGCTGGCCGGCCGCGACCTGGCGGCGGGCGAGGAGGTGCTGCTGCGCTTCGACGCCGCCAACCGGGATCCCGCTGCGCACGCCGACCCGGACCGGTTCACGCCCGGCCGGTCCGGCACGCCACTGACCTTCGGCGCGGGACCGCGCGGCTGCCCCGGCGAGCGGCACGCCGTGGCCCTGGCCACGGGGGTGGTGCGGGTGCTGCGCCACCGCTGCCGGACCGTGCCCGCCCCGCTGACCCACGAACCACACGCGCTGCTGCGCGTCCCGACGACGATCGACTTGGAGATCCGATGAACGAGCGCTGCGCCGCCTTCCACGCCCTGCACCACGCCGATCGGCCGCTGCTGCTGCCCAACGCCTGGGACCACGCAAGCGCCGCCGCGTTCGTCGCGCGCGGACATCAGGCGGTCGGCACCACGAGCCTCGGCGTAGCGGCGGCCGCGGGCCTGCCGGACGCGGCGGCGGCCACCCGGACCGAGAACGTCCGGCTGGCCCGGGCGTTGCGCAGGCTCCCGGTGCTGCTCAGCGTCGACGTGGAGGCGGGCTGCGAGGACGACCCGGCGGCCGTCGCCGACCTGGCGGCCGAACTGGCCGCCCTGGGCGTCGTCGGGATCAACATCGAGGACGGCCGCGCCGACGGCACCCTCGACCCGACGGAGCTGACGGCGGCCAAGGTGGCCGCCGTCAAGGCCGCGGTGCCGGACCTGTTCGTCAACGCCCGCACCGACACGTGGTGGCTCGGCACCCCCGATCCGCTGCCGCAGGCCCTCGCCCGGGCCCGTGCCTATGCGGCCGCCGGCGCGGACGGCATCTTCGTGCCCGCGGCGCCGGACACCGGGACGATCGGCGCGCTCGTCGCCGGCATCGACCTGCCCCTGAATGTGCTGCACCGGCCGGGCGGACCCACCCTCGCCGAACTGGGGGCGCTCGGCGTGGCCCGGGTCAGCACGGGCTCGCTGCTGTTCCGGGCCGCGCTCGGCGCCGCCCTGGACACCCTGGACGGCGTCCGGACCGGCGGCGGGGCGCACCCGGAACCGCCCTCGTACGCCGAGGTGCAGGGGTTGAGCGCGGCGTCCCGACCGTAGCGGTTCGTGCCCGGCCGCACCCCACGGCCATTCCTTAGGAGGAGATAAGAGGATTGTTCGGACTCATCCCGTCGCGCCTGATTACGGTGTGCCCAGGGCGATGCACACAGTGATGTCGTGACGGGAGAGAGGACCCGACCATGCGAGTGCCCAGCCGAAGCCCGGGACAGCAGCCCGGCTCCTCCGTCACACCCGCCGCCCCGGCCCGGCGGCGCGCGTTCTCCACCCCGACGCGGCCCGCCGCCGTGCCGGACCTCGACGCCTACCGGACGGCCGTGGCCGAGCTGCTGGTCGAGGTCGGCGCCCTGGCCGGCGCGTCCTGCACCGCCGCCCGGCAGGTGCTGATCGACGACCGGCTGCGCGAGCCCGCGATCGCCGCCGTGCTCGACGCCACCCCGCAGGGGCTCGTCGGCGCCCGTGAGACGCTGCTGCTGGAGATGGCCCGCTACCAGCCCAACGCGCGCAGCTCCGCCGCCGACCTCACCGCGCTGGTCCGGATCTACCTGCTCTCCCGCGTCGACGTGATGTGGTGGCGCGACACCCCGGCCTACCTCACCGACGCCCAGGTCGACGCCAGCCCCGAGCTGGTGGACCTGGAGTGGCTGCGCCGCCGGGACCTGCTGCGCTTCCGCTACACCGAGCAGCCGCGGACGCTGCTCCGCCGCGGGCTGCGGGCGGTGCGGCGCCGGCTGCGGCCCGACGCCACGCCGCGCACCGCCGGACTGCGGTTCCGGCGGGCCCGCCGCGAGATGGTGGCGCTGCTCAACGACATCGCCCGGCAGTTCGCCGCCAGCACCCCGCCCGCCACGCCGCCGCTGTGGGTGACCAGCCTGGTCCGCAGCGCCGAGCACCAGCACCGGCTGCGCCGACTCGGGTACGCGGCCATGATGCCCAGCGGGCACTGCCTCGGCTGGGCGGTCGACGTCGAGATGGAGTGGTTCGGCCGCTTCGGCGCGCGGGACACCCTGGCCGAGCTGTTGCTGGCCCGGCAGCGGGCCGGCGAGGTCAACGTGGTCGACGAGGGCCAGGCCTGGCACGTCTGCCTCGCGCCGGCGGCGCGGCGGCGGCTGCGCCGGGCGTACGAAGCCGAGATGGGGGTCTAGGCCGATGTGCGGCATCGCGTTGAGCCTCGGCCCCGAGGCCGATCCGACGATCTTCCGGCGGATGCTCGCCACCCTCGCCCCACGCGGCGAGGTCACCGAGACCCGCTACGAGAACGGCCTGCTCACCGGCACCCGTCGGCTGCCGATCGTGGACCGCGAACGCGCCGTGCAGCCGTGGGCCTCCGCCGACGAGCGGTGGCTGCTCTGCTACAACGGCGAGGTCTTCAACCACCCCGAGCTGCGCGCGGAACTGGTCCGGCTGGGACACCGCTTCCGCGGCACCGGCGACACCGAGGTGGTGCTCGCCGCGTTCCTGCAGTGGGGCGAGGGCATGGTGACCCGGCTGCGCGGCGAGTACGCCTTCGCCGTCGTGGAACAGGCCACCGGCCGGGCCTACCTGGTCCGGGACCCGCTCGGCGTCAAGCCGTTGTACTGGGCCCGGACGCCCGGCTGCCTGCACGTCGCCAGCGAGGTCAAGGCGCTGGTCGGGCACCGCGTGCCGATCGTCGAGGTGCCGCCCGGGCACCACGGCTGGGTCGAGCCCGACGGGCCGGTCCGGCTGCGCGCGTACGTCGATCTGCTCACCCTCGGCGACGGGCTGCCGGTGGTGGACGACCCGGACGAGGCCGCCCTGCTCGTCCGTGCCGCCCTCACCGACAGCATCCGGATGCGGGTGGACACCGACCTCACCGTGGGGGTGGTGCTCTCCGGCGGGCTGGACAGCTCGCTGGCCCTGCTGCACGTGCGCGAGATGCACCCCGACTGCGTCGCGGTCACGGTGGGCGTGCCCGACAGCCCCGACGTCGCGTACGCGCGGCGGCTCGCGAAGGACCTGGGGGTGCCGCACGAGGTGGTCGAGCTGCGCCCGCGCGACATCCGGCTGGCCGACATCCGGGAGGCCATCCGGATGTCCGAGCTGACCGAGTACGGCGACATCATCAACGCGGTGGTCACCGTGCCGCTGTTCCGGCGGCTGCGGGAGCTGGGCGTGAAGGTGGTGCTCACCGGCGACGGCTCCGACGAGCTGTTCGGCGGCTACCCGATGTACCACGAGGTCGGCCCCGAGGCGTCCCGCCGGCTCTTCCTGCACAAGATCCGCAACCTCTGCCGTACGGAGTTGCAGCGCGTCGACCGGGCCAGCATGGGTCACGGGGTTGAGGCCCGCGTGCCGTTTCTCGACCTGAGCCTGGTCGAGCTGGCGATGCGGCTGCCGATCGGGCTGAAGATGCGCGACGGACAGGAGAAGTGGATCGTCCGCCGGGCCTTCGCCGACCTGCTGCCCGACTACGTCCGTCGCCGGCCGAAGAACCCGATGTCGTACTCCTCGGGCCTGCACGAGCGGGCCCGGCTCTACAAGCCGCTCTTCGCCCGGCTGCACCGCTCGTTCGGCTACCACCTGCTCGAGCCGGTGCGCCGCGACTTCGACAGCGTGCTGACCCGGTGCGGCAACGACCTGGACCGGGCCATCGCCGACGGCCGGGCCCGGCCCGACTACACCGTCCTGGAGCACGCCCGCGACCTGGTGGGCGCGGCGAAGTGGAACGCCGCCCCGATGGTGCGCCGGCTGGTCGGGCCGCGCCGCACGCGCGGCGACGAGGCGCCGCTGCCCGGTTGACCGCGCGCCACGTACCCCTCGCGTCGTCGGCCGGGGCGCGCCACCCACCTCTCGCGTCGCCAGCCGGGGCGCGCCTCGCGACCGGGGACGCCTCCCGCTCGGTGCGGATCAACCCGGGCGCTCGCGGGTAGTGGTCCGGGCATGGCGGGACTGGACGTGATGGTGGTCGGGCAGGTGGCGCGGGACCTCGTACTGCGGGTGGACGAGGTGCCGGAGGCCGGCGGGACCGCCCCGGTACGGCGACGGCGCGAGCTGCTCGGCGGCAAGGGGGCCAACCAGGCCGTCGGGCTGGCGCAGCTCGGCGCCGCCGTCGGTCTGCTCGGGGTGGTCGGTGACGACGAGGTGGGGGAGCGGCTGCTGGCGCTGGCGCGGGCCGACGGCATCGACGTCCAGTGGGTACGGCGCCGGCCCGGCACCCCGACCGCGCTCATCGTCGACGTGGTGGACGCCGACGCCGACTGGCGCTACCTGGAGGACGTGCCCGAGGCCACCCTGCTCACCTGCGACGACGTCGCCGGGGCGGCATCCGCGCTGCGGGGCGCGCGGGCCGTACTGGTGCAGCTTCAGCAGCCGGCTCGGGCCGCCCTGGCCGCGGCCCGGACCGCCCGGGAGGCTGGCCGGCTGGTCGTGCTCGACGGCGCACCGACCGACGCGGCCGACGCCGACGCGCTGCTCGCCCTCGCCGACGTGCTGCGGGCCGACGCGCAGGAGGTGGAGCTGCTCACCGGCCACGCGCCGCGCGACGCCGAGGCGGGGCTCGCCGCCGGGCGCGGGCTGCTGCGTCGCGGCCCGTCGCTGCTGGCCGTCGAGGTGGCCGGGAAGGGCAACGCGTTCGTCTGGCCGGACGGTGAGCTGTTCGTGCCGTTGAGCGAGACGCCCACCGTGGACGACACCGGCGCCGGGGACGCCTTCGTCGCCGCGCTGACCCTCGGCGTGCTGCGCGGCGAGCCCCGGGAGCGGGTCGCCCGGCACGCGGTCGCGGCGGCCGGCGCGACCGTCGGGCATCCGGGCGGCCGGCCCGCGCTGACGCCGGAGGCGCTCCGCGCGCAGCTCGACCGGATCCCGGCCACGTGACGGGCGGTCACTTCCCTCCGGGCGGTGGCGACGGACGGTTTGTCCACCCAGGAGGGTTTTCCGCCTCCGGGGCCCGGGTATCCCGGTGGCCAGACCGAGAGGCGGGTGACTGACATGAAGCGCAACCAGTACCACGTCGTACCGAACGACGGCGGCTGGAAGGTCGAGCAGGGCAACCAGGTCGTCGGCACGTTCGACACCAAGCAGCTCGCCGTCGAGGCGGGGCGTCGGGCGGCGCACGGCAACGAGCCGAGCCAGCTCGTCGTGCACACGTCCGACGGCAAGATCGAGACGGAGTACACCTACCAGGACGACCCGTACCCGCCGGCCGGCTGACCGGCGCGTCCACGCTGGACACGAACGGGCCCGACCCCCGTGGGGTCGGGCCCGTCGGCGCGTTGCGACTACCAGCTCAGGTAGCTGGGCTGGGTCTGCACGTTCAGCTCGCGGTAGCGGACGAGGTTCGCCGTCCAGGTCCGCCAGTCGGTCAGCTTGAGGACGTCGAAGCCCTTGGCCATGTCGTTGGAGTAGATGTAGCCGTTGTAGTGGTAAGCCGACCAGGAGCCGCCGCCGACGAGCCGGTCGATCGAGATCGGACCCCGCTCCCAGAACGCGATCTCCTGCGGGTTGGCCGAGTCGGTGAAGTCCCAGACGGAGATGCCGCCCTGGTACCACGCCTGGACCATGATGTCGCGCCCGAGCACCGGGATCAGCGAGCCGTTGTGCGCCACGCAGTTCTCGGTGTCGGCGTTCATCCGGGGGATCTTGTAGTAGCTGCGGAAGACCATCGTCCGGGCGTCGCCGCGACCCGTGATGTCGTAGATGGCGTTGGCGCCCCGCTCCGGTCCGACGGCCTCGTTGCAGGTGGCCGCGCTGCCGCCGCCCAGCTCGTCGGTGAAGACCACCTTGGTGCCGGCGTTGTTGAACGTGGCCGAGTGCCAGAACGCGAAGTTGACGGTGTCCCGGACCCGGTTGATCAGCCGGGGGGCCTCCCGGTCCGAGATGTCCATCAGCACGCCGTCGCCCATGCACGCGCCCGCGGCGAGGTTCTTCTCCGGGTACGCCGTGATGTCGTGGCAGCCGGTGGTCGCCGAACCGCCGGGCCGGCCCTCGTAGCCGCCGTCCGGGAAGAGGTTCGGGGTGGCCACCACCGCCGCGTCCGTGGGCGACTTCACCGGCACCTTCACGATGGAGATGGAGTCGTGCGGGGGCTGGCAGTCGGGGAACTCCGCCCGGGGGCTGTACGAGGAGACGTACAGGTAGACGGCCTTGCGGTCCTTGCCCGGCACCAGGGTGTGGGTGTGCGACCCGCAGGCCGTCTCCACCGCCTTGACGTAGCGGGGGTTGGCCTTGTCGCTGATGTCGAAGACCTTGATGCCCTCCCAGGACGCCTTCTCCGTCGCCGGCGCGCTGGTGCTGTTGCAGGAGTCGTCGCTGCGGGAGGAGTCGGTGGAGAGGAACAGCAGGTCACCGTGGACGGAGATGTCGTTCTGCGATCCGGGGCAGTACACCTGCGACACCACCGTCGGCGCGGTCGGCCGGGAGATGTCGTAGACGACGAAGCCGTTGTAGTTGCCGGCGAAGGCGTAGCGGCCCTGGAAGGCGAGGTCGCTGTTGGTGGCGTTCAGCGGAGCCTGCTTCGGCAGGTTGGCGACCTGCCGGAGGTTGGGGCTGCTGACGATCTCGTCGACGCCCGGGATGGCGTTGGTGGTGTCCGCCGTGCCCGAGGGAGCGGACTGCGCCGCCGCGCCGGCGGTTCCCGGCGTGGCGGTGGCGACGCTGGCGAGGAGTAGACCGGCCGCGGCCAGGCTCACGGTGGTGAGCCGCCTGGCCCGCAAGGTGCGGAAACTGGTCATCGGCGACGTCCTTCGCAAGGGGATGACGATGGTGCACACCTTACAGTCCAAAGAGTTCCATCAATGTGACCTAAGTCACATCCAAGCCTGTTCATCGATGGATAGCATCGCCATGACCTCTACCGGGGGGAGTGGCCCGTGACCAACCCGCGCGCGCGGATCCTCGCCGTCGTCACAGCCGCGTGTCTGCTGACGGTGGCGGTCGTCCTCCTGTCCCGTTCCGCCGGCGGCCCGACCGCGGTGCCGGCGGGACAGGCCGCCGCCCCGACGTCCGCCCCGGCCGGTCCGAGCCGACCCGCGGTGATCGTGCCCGGTCGGCCCGGCGAGACCGCCGAGGTCCGGCCCGCCGAGGAGCTGCGCGACGCCACCGCGGCCCGACACAACTCGATGGACGTCTGGTTCGTCCGGATGATGATCCCGCACCACGCCCAGGCGCTCGATATGGCGGACTTGGCCGGTGACCGCGCCGGCAACCCGGCCCTGCGCGCCCTCGCCGAGCGGATCCGGGCCAGCCAGGGCCCCGAGATCGGCCTGATGCGGGGCTGGTTGCAGGCGCGCGGGCTCTCCACCGAGGTGGCCGGGCACGACCACGACGGCATGCGGGGCATGCAGACGCCCGAGGCCATCCGGCAGCTCGCGGCGGCGCGGGGCGCCGAGTTCGACCGGCTCTTCGTGCGGATGATGACGGAGCACCACCAGGGCGCGGTCCAGATGGCCACGGACCTGCTCAAGGTCGGCGCCGACCTCACCCTGTCGGAGTTCGCCAACTCCGTCGCCACCGAGCAGACCGTCGAGATCGACCGGATGCGCGAACTGCTGGCCTGACCCGGTCGGGCGGCCCGGCCCCGGCCTCGGGGCGGAGTGACCCCCTGACCTGCGGCACGTACGCTGGGTGACCGTGAACCGCGCGATTCTCGGCCACCCCCTGCGCGGCGTCGCCTTCGACGCCTTCGTCTCCGCCACGGTGGCGCTCCTCGGCCTCGCCGGCATGGCGAACCAGCCCGGCGGTGGCAGGGCCACCCTGGTCGGGACCGCGATGGCGGTGGCGCTGCTGTTCCGCCGGGCCCACCCGTCGGCGGTCGCCGCCGTGGTGGCCGCCCTCGCGATGGTGCAGGTCGTCGCCGGGTGGGGGCCGCTGCCCTTCGACATCGCGGTGCTGATCGCCCTCTACAGCGTCATCAAGTACGCCGACCGGCTCCGCGACGGGGTCCTCGCCGGGATCGGCGCCGCCGTCGGGGTGGTGCTCGCCGGCCTCCAGACCTCGGGAGCCATCGCCTGGTGGGCGGCGGCCATCTACTACGGGCTGGTCACCGGGGCGGTCTGGCTGGTCGGGCTGAACGTGCGCACCCGCCGGCTCTACGTGTTCAGCCTGGAGGAGCGGGCCGCCACCCTGGAGCGGGAACGCGAGGCGGAGGCGCGCGCCGCGGTCGCGGAGGAACGCACCCGCATCGCCCGGGAACTGCACGACGTGGTGGCGCACAGCATGGCGGTGATGATCGTGCAGGCCGACGGGGCGCGGTTCACGCTCGACCGGGACCCGGAGACCGCCCGCCAGGCGGTGAAGGTGGTCGCCGACACCGGCCGGCAGGCGCTGGAGGAGATGCGCCGGCTGGTCGGCGTACTGCGGGAGCCCGACGCGCAGGCCGGTTCCGGCGCGGCCGGTGCGCCCGGCGCGGCCGGTGCGCCCGGCGAGGCCGGGGCGACCGCCGACCCGGCGCACCGCCGGTTGGCGCTGGCGGAGTTGCCCGCCCTGCTCGACCGGTTCCACGCCGCCGGCCTCCGAACCCGGCACGCGGTCACCGGGGAGCCGGCGCCGATGCCGCCCGGGCTGGAACTGACCGTCTACCGGGTGGTGCAGGAGGGGCTGACCAACGCCCTGAAGCACGCCGGGGTCGGCGCCGACGTCGAGGTCACCGTCGCGCACGCTGGCGACGCCGTGGTGGTCCGGGTGGTCGACGACGGGCGCGGCCGGCCGCCGGTCAGTCCCGCGCCGTCCGGCGGGCACGGCCTGGTGGGCATGCGCGAGCGGGTCGGCGTGTACGACGGCAGCCTCACCGCGGGCCCCCGGCTCGCCGGGGGCTGGCAGGTCGAGGCGCGGCTACCGCTACCGTCGACGTCCCCGACGACGGAGGTGACGGCGGCATGACGGTCCGCGTGGTGATCGTGGACGACCAGGCGCTGGTCCGTGCCGGCTTCCGGATGGTGCTGGGCTCCCAGCCGGACCTGGAGGTCGTCGGCGAGGCGATCGACGGGGCCGACGCCCTGCGGCTGCTGACCCGCGTCGAGGCCGACGTCGTGGTGATGGACGTGCGGATGCCGACCATGGACGGGGTGGAGGCGACCCGCCGGATCTGCCGGGACCGTCCCGCCGGACCGCCCCGGGTGCTGGTGCTCACCACCTTCGACACCGAGGCCGACGCCTTCGCCGCGCTCCAGGCGGGCGCCAGCGGCTTCCTGCTCAAGAACGTCCCGCCCGAGGAGCTGCTGGCGGCCATCCGGGTGGTCGCCCGGGGCGACTCGGTGGTCGCCCCGCCCATCACCCGGCGGCTGCTCGACCGGTTCGCCGGCCGGCTCGGCCCCGGGCCCGCCGAGGACCCCCGGATCGGCCAGCTCACCGAACGCGAGCGGGAGATCCTCCTGCTGGTGGCGCAGGGCCTCTCCAACGCGGAGATCGCCGCCCGGGTGCACGTCGCCGAGGCCACCGTGAAGACGCACGTCGGGCGGATCCTCGCCAAGCTCCAGCTCCGCGACCGGGTGCAGGCCGTGGTGCTGGCGTACGAGACGGGGCTGGTCACCCCCGGCGGCTGAGCCGGTCTACGACCCAGGTCGTACGGGCCCACCCCGTCAGGGGCTCCCGAGGTCGCAGCGGGATCACCACGCGCGGGTGGACGCGGCCGGACCGGCGGCGCCCATAGCGTCGGAGACGTCCCAGCCACGATCTCCACGGGGAGCTCCACGTGTCCGTCGCACCTCCCGCGCACGCCACCGCCGGCGTCGCGGTCACCGCCCGCGGCCTGTCCAAGCGGTACGGCGCCGGCCAGGCCGCCGTCGTCGCCCTCGACGGGGTCGACGTCGACTTCGCCGCCGGCCGGTTCACCGCCATCATGGGCCCCTCCGGCTCCGGGAAGTCCACCCTCATGCACTGCCTCGCCGGCCTGGACCGGCCCACCTCCGGCAGCGTGCGCATCGGCGACGCCGACCTCGCCGGCCTCGACGACAAGCGGCTCACCCTGCTGCGCCGCGACCGGGTCGGCTTCGTGTTCCAGAAGTTCAACCTGCTGCCGGCGCTGACCGCCGAGGAGAACATCGTGCTGCCCCTGGCGATCGCCGGCCGGCGGCCGGAGCCGGCCTGGCTGCGCCAGGTCGTCGCCGCCGTGGGGCTCACCGACCGGCTGCGCCACCGTCCCGCCGAGCTCTCCGGCGGCCAGCAGCAGCGGGTGGCGGTCGCCCGCGCCCTGATCACCAAGCCGTGGGTGATCTTCGCCGACGAGCCGACCGGCAACCTGGACTCCCACTCCGGCGCCGAGGTGCTGCGCCTGCTCCGCGAGGCCGTCGACACCCTCGGCCAGACGGTGATCATGGTGACCCACGACCCGTCGGCCGCCGGGCACGCCGACCGGGTGGTCTTCCTCGCCGACGGCCGGCCGGTACGCGACCTCACCGCGCCGACCGCCGAGCGCGTGCTCGACGCGCTCGCCGGCCTCGACCCGGCGCGCGTACCGGCCGCCGGCCGCGAGGCGGTGACCCGGTGATCAGGACGACCCTGCGCCAGCTCCGCGCCGAGGCACTGCGCCTGATGCTCTCCTCGCTGGCCATCGTGCTCGGCGTCGCGTTCATCGCCGGCACGCTGATCTTCGTCGACGGGATGCGCACCGGCGCGTACGAGCGGGCCGGGGCGTTCGACAGGCACACCGACCTCGCCGTCCACTCCACCACCGACGACCCGTTGCCGGCCGCGCTGGTCGAGAAGGTGCGCTCCGTCGACGGGGTCGCCGCCGCCGAGGGGGAGCTGCTCGGCTCCGGCGGCGTCGTCGGCGCCGACGGTCGACCCGTGCTCGGCTACGCCGTCCTCGCCGCCATCCCCGTCGACGAGGCGCTGCGCTCGTACGACGTGGTGGCCGGCCGGCTGCCCGACCGCCCCGGCGAGGTGGTGCTGGACGCGCCCACCGCAGCGGAGGAGGGCTTCGCCCTCGGCGCGCCCGTACGTGTCGGCGGCGGCGGGGGAGCGGCCCGCCCGTACACGCTTGTCGGCACGGTCGACGTGGCCGGCACCGCCCGCGACGTCGGCGGTCCGTTCATCGGCCTGGTCGGCGCGGCCGCCCTCGCGGTGACCGGCCAACGCGGCTACGACCGGATCATGGTGGCCGCCCGGCCGGGCACGACCGACGAGGCGCTGGCCGGACGGGCCGCCGAGGCCGTCGGCGCCGGCGCGACCGTCAAGACCCGGCAGCGGATCCTCGACGACGCCGTGACCGACGCGGTCCGCGACCTCCAGCAGTTCAACATGGCGCTGCTGACCTTCGCCGGGGTCGCGGTCGTGGTCGCCGGGTTCGTCATCGCCAACACCTTCGCGATCGTGCTGGCGCAGCGGACCCGGCGGACCGCGCTGCTGCGGCTGGTCGGCGCGACCCGGGGCCAGCTGTTCCGCGCCGCGCTGCTGGAGGCCGCGCTGCTCGGGCTGGCCGCCTCCGCGGCCGGCGTGCTGATCGGCGTCGTCCTGGCCGGCGGCATGAACCAGGTGATGGTGCGGCTCGACGCGCCGGCCCCCGGCGGGCTCACCGTCACCGCGTCGACCGTGCTGGTCAGCCTGCTCCTCGGCACGGCGATCACGATGGGCGCCGCCCTGCTGCCCGCGTGGCGGGGCATCCGGATCGCCCCGGTCGCCGCGCTCACCGACGCGGCCGTCCAACCCGCCCGGGGCGCCGGCCGGCTCCGGCTGACCGTCGGCGCGCTGGTCTTCGCCGCTGGGATCGCCGCGCTGGTCGGCGCCGCGTACGCCGTCCAGGTGGTGCTCGTGGCCGCCGGTGGCGTGCTCACCTTCTTCGGCGTCGTGCTCTTCGGCCCGGTGCTCGTGCCGGCGCTCGTCCGGGTGCTGGGGTGGCCGGCCCGCCGGCTGTTCGGCGCCACCGCCGGCCTGGCCGTGGCGAACGCCGTACGCAATCCGCGCCGGATCGCCGCGACCGCCACGGCCCTGGTGATCGGGATCGGTCTGGTGTCGGCCTTCGTGGTCGGCGCCCGCAGCACCAAGGACGGCATCGAGCGCAGCGTGGACGCCGAGATCGGGGTCGACTGGCTGGTCACCGGGATCGGCGGGAGCCTGCCGGCGCCACTCGTGGCCGAGCTGCGCGCCCGGCCCGAACTGGCGGTGGTGCACGAGCGGCGCGGCGCCGTCGCCGCCGGCGTGCAGATCCAGGCCGCGCACCCCGCCCTGGTGGCCCGGACGCTGACGGGCGTCGTGGCGGGGGACGTCGACCGGCTGGGACCCGGGTGGGTGCTGGTGCACCGGGAGCTGGCCGAGGCCCGGGGCTGGACGACCGGCTCCACCGTCACCGTGCGCGGCCGGTCGTTGCGGGTGGCCGCGGTCGTCACCGCCGACGGACCGGCACTCGCCGGCAGCGCCGTCCCCGACGGTCACGTGATCGACGTGGTGGACGCCGACTTCGCCGCGCTCTTCCCCGACGAGCGGGGCTTCCTGGCCGAGATCGACCCCGCCGACGGGGTCTCCGCCGATCGGGCCCGGGCCGCCGTCGAGTCGGTGGTCGCCCGGTATCCGACGGCCAACCTGATGGACCAGGGCGCGTACAAGAAGATGCTCACCGCCACGGTCGACATGCTGCTCGCCCTCGTCACCGCGCTGCTGGGCCTGGCCGTGGTGATCGCGCTGGTCGGGGTCGCCAACACGCTGAGCCTGTCGGTGGTGGAACGGACCCGGGAGAACGCCGTGCTGCGGGCGGTCGGCCTGACCCGGGGGCGGATGCGCGCCATGCTGGCCGTCGAGGCGGTGCTGACGGCGCTTGTCGGCGCGCTGCTCGGGGTGGGCCTCGGCACCGGCGTCAGCGCCGCCGCGATGGCCCTGCTGGCCAGGATCAGCGGCGACTTCGCGGTGGTGCTGCCGGTGGGGCAGCTGGGTCTGATCCTCGGGGTCGCGGTGGTGGCCGCCCTGGTCGCCTCGGTGCTGCCGGCGCGCCGGGCGCTGTCCCGGCCGGTGGTCGAGGCGCTCGGCGACCAGTGACAGCCGCCGGCCGGTCCCGTCGCCCGTCCGGGTGCCGGGACCGGCCAGCGGTGCCGGGCCTACAGGCGTTCCACCACCGGGCCGGCACACCGGTTGCGGGTGTCGAAGACGTACCGGGCGTGCCGGGTCACCAGGTCGTAGTCGAAGTCGTCGTGGTCGGTGACCACCACCACCGCGTCCGCCGCGCGCACCTCCCGCTCGGTCAGCTCCACCACGAGCACGCCGCCCGGGATCTGGTGCGGCTCCGCGTACGGCTCCACCGCCCGGACGTCCGCGCCGAGGGCCTGCAGGCGCTGGGCCACGTCGACGGCGGGGGAGTCCCGCATGTCACCGGTGTTCTTCTTGTACGCCAGCCCGAGCAGCAGCAGCCGGGCCCCGCTGACGGCGCGACCGGCCCGGTTCAGCCCGTTCATGACCCGTCGGGCCACGTGCTCGGGCATCTCGTGGTTGACGTCGTTGGCCAGCTCGATGAACCGGAACTGCCGCCCGAGGCGCCGCTTGACCTGCCAGGACAGGTAGCACGGGTCGATCGGCAGGCAGTGCCCGCCGACGCCCGGGCCGGGCCGGAACGGCATGAAGCCGAACGGCTTGCTCTCCGCCGCCTCGATCGCCTGCCAGACGTCGATGTCGAGGTGGTGGGAGAGCATCGTCAGCTCGTTGATCAGGGCGATGTTCACCTGGCGGAACGTGTTCTCGATCAGCTTGGTCAGCTCCGCCACCCGGGTGGAGTCCACCGGCACGGTCCGTTCCACGAGCCGGCGGTAGAACCCGTCCACCCGGGCGAGGGCGACCGCGTCCATCCCGGAGACCACCTTCGGGGTGTTCTCCAGGCGCCAGGTCGGGTTGCCCGGGTCGATCCGCTCGGGGCTGTAGCCCAGGTGGAAGTCGCCCGGGCTGAGCAGCCCGCTGGCCGACTCCAGCAGCGGGCGCAGCAGCTCCTCCGTGGTGCCGGGATAGGTGGTGGACTCCAGGATCACCGTGCAGCCCGGCCGCACGTACGGGCCGATGCCCGCGCCGGCCTGCTCCACGAAGCTGAGGTCGGGCGTGCCGTCGCGCAGCGGCGTGGGCACCGTGATCACGCAGATGTCGAAGCCCTCCGCGTCGGTGTACGCCGTGCTCGGCCGGTACCGGCCGCTGCCCAGCGCGCGACCCAGCCGGTCGGCGGGGATGTCCTCGACGAACGACTCACCCGACGCGAGCCGCTTGATCCGGTCGGCGTCGACGTCGAGGCCGACCACCTCCAGGGCCGCCGAGACGGCGCCCAAGGCCCCCGGCAGGCCCACCGATACCAGGCCCCTGACGACCAACAA